>NZ_RZRK01000007.1:0-21309 GCF_003997835.1 Mesorhizobium sp. M7A.F.Ca.CA.004.12.1.1 | reverse complement strand
GGCTGCTCCCGCAGCCCCAGCGCCGATTGCACCCGCACCCTCCGCACCGGCAGTCGCTCCGCCCGCCACGATGGCGCCTTCGCAGCCAGGCACCCAGCCGAACACGGGCGCGCCGTCTGAGGCCGGACCTTCGACGGCGATGGAGTTGACCTTGCCGCATGACCTGTCGCCATGGGGCATGTTCATGGCGGCCGACATTGTCGTCAAGGCGGTGATGATCGGGCTGGCCTTTGCCTCCCTCGTCACCTGGACGATATGGCTGGCCAAGTCGCTGGAGCTTTTCGGCGGCAAGCTGCGCATCCGTCGCGCCGTGCGGGCGATCGGCGAGGCCGCCACGCTGAAGCAGGCCAGCCGCACCCTCGACCGCAGCGGCGGGCCCGGCGCGCTGCTGGTGCGGGCGGCCGAGGAGGAGACCGCACTCTCGGCCGGCGCGCTCGATCATGTCTCGGGCGATGGCCTCAAGGAACGGGTCACGTCGCGCCTGTCGCGCATCGAGGCGGCGGCGGCGCGGCGCATGTCGCGCGGCACCGGCGTGCTGGCGACGATCGGGTCGACCGCGCCCTTCGTCGGCCTGTTCGGTACGGTCTGGGGCATCATGAACGCCTTCATCGGCATCTCGCAGGCGCAGACCACCAATCTCGCAGTGGTCGCGCCGGGCATCGCCGAGGCGCTGCTGGCCACCGCGATGGGCCTGGTCGCGGCGATACCGGCCGTCGTCATCTACAACGTCTTTGCCCGCTCGATAGCCGGCTATCGGCAGATCCTCGCCGATGCCTCGGCCGGGGTCGAACGGCTGGTCAGCCGCGACCTGGACTTCCGCACCGTCGCGCCGGCAACGCCACTGGCGGCGGAGTAGCGCCATGGGAAGCAGAATCCGACAGACCATGGATGACGATCTCGAGGAAAGCCACGAGATCAACGTCACCCCGTTCATCGATGTCATCCTGGTGCTGTTGATCATCTTCATGGTCGCGGCGCCGCTGGCCACGGTGGATGTCAATGTCGACCTGCCTGGTTCGACGGCAACGCCCGCGCCGAGGCCCGAGACACCGCTGTTCCTGACGCTGAAGAACGATCTGACGCTGGCGATCGGCAATGACAGCGTGCCGCGCCCGGCTTTCGCCACGACGCTGGACGCCAAGACCAAGGGCGACAAGCAGACGCGCATCTTCCTGCGCGCCGACAAGGCGGTCGCCTATGGCGACCTGATGGAGGCGATGAATCTATTGCGCGGTGCCGGCTATCTGAAGATCGCGCTGGTGGGCCTGGAGACGGCTCCCGCGTCCAATGCCCCGGCGCCCGCAGCCACTGGTGCGGCGGCGCCATGACGCAAGCGGTCGCCGTGCCCTCGGTCCAGCTGTCGCGCTTCGGTTGGCGCGACCTTGGCTTGTGGGCCGGTGCTGCCGCGCTGGTCCTTGGAGCCCATGTCGCGGTCGCCTATGCAGTGCAGAACCTCACAATGGTCACCGAAGCGGATGGCGGTCCACCCCCCGCGCAGATGATCGAGATGGCACCGATGGTGGTGATGCCGGCCGTGGAAGAGCAGGTCGCCGCGCTGGACGCGGTGACGCCAGATCAGACCGAACCGACACCGACGACCGAGCCGACACCTGAAGAACCGGTCGAAAAGGCCGAGCCGGTTGTCGAGCCGCCGGAAGCGGTCGCGCCAGACGAGACCGAACCCACCCAGACCGAATCTACCCAGGCCGAAACGGCTGAACAGGTCGATCAGCCGCCGCCGGATGAGGTCATCCCGGATGTGGTCGAGGCTGTCACGCCAGACGTCGTCATTCCCTTGCCGCAGCCGAAACCGGTCGAAATTGTCAAAGACAAGAAACCGGTCGAGGCCAAGGCGAAGAAGCCTGTCGAGAAGCCCAAGCCGCGGCTTAAGAAGGAGAAGGCGGCTCCGTCGAAGACGGCAGCCGTCGCCAGCGCCGACGCACGGCCCGCGGCCAGGACCGCCGCGCCGAAGGCGGCGGAATCGACGTCTCGCTCCGGCGACTCCAGCAAATGGGACTCCCGTCTGGGTGCTTGGATCAAGCGGCACACACGCTATCCCAGTTCTGCCAAGGCCCGACGCGTGGAGGGCAGGCCATATGTCGCCTTCACGGTCGACTCGTCCGGCCGGGTCCTGTCTGCCAGGCTCTCTCGTTCCTCGGGGGATGCGGATCTGGACCGTGCGGCGCTCGCCGTGCTGCAAGGCGCCACGGTGCCGAAACCGCCACCGGAACTCGGCTCGCGTCTGAGCCGTACAGCGCCGTTCGTGTTCAGCCTGCGCAACTAGAGCAGTTCACCGTTTCACGGAAACGGCTAACTGCTCTAATTCTTTGGTTTGACGCAATTCCCAAGGGAAAACGCTCTGCGTTTTCCCGGGAAAACCATTTCACACTTTTCCTGGAATTGCTCTAGGACCGAATTTGTTCGGGCCGGCCTGTCAATAGGCCAGTGACAGGCTCAGGGCCTCGACCTGTTCGAGATAGAAACGGCATTTCGTGCGCAAGGGCCCGAGGCCCGGGTCATCGGCGCCGTTGATCTCGATGGTCTGCATCATGAAGTCGAAATGGGCGTGGAAAGCGTCCACTGTACCCCAGAGACTGTCGGCCTGGCAGCTGTCGGCAATCGCCATCGAGACGAGTTGGCGGGCCTCGACCCGCGCGGCGTCAGGCGATGGCGGCCGCCTGGCGATCAAGACGTCGAGCCGGCTGAAAACGCCTTCCCTGGCATCGACGCTTCTGATGTTGGCTATCATGTTCATGTGCAGGTCCCCCTTGGCATTCCAGACGCGCAATAGGTTCCGGTCTGAAATTGAAAAACTGGTGATCAGAGCATTTTCAGCGGCGCCAATGAACGCGTCGCGTTTGGCATCAAGTTTGAGCGACCGGATGCCGGTCCTGCGGGCAGGATGCAATCAGGGCCGGGATTGCGGTTGCATCGGAGGGGTGGCCCCTGATGATGTTGGCGACCTCGGCATCGGCCTGCTCGAACCAGTAGACCATGTCGGCGCGGCGCAGGTCCGTCACGGCCTTCTTCAGCAACGGCAGCAGGCTTTGCAACGCGCACAGCGTCTCCCAGCGGTTTGGCCGGGAGGTCGAGCCGGCCACCGCGCATGCGGCTGACGACTGCATGTCGCTACGCTCTCCGTGGCTGGGCGGCCCGAGTGTCCTTTGCCTGCGCCTTGGGGTGCAGCGGGTTGCCGCTGAGCTGCGCATGCCTGGCCGGCCGTGCGCCGCGAAGAACGTCGAAGGCCTCTGCATAGGCCATGCCCAGCAGATAGGAGATCATCGGAAAACGGCTTGCTTCGGCCATCTGCACGAGCTCATTGGTCATCGACGAAATATATTGAAGGCTATCGATTTCCGACTGGCGTAAGGATTGATTTGGCACGTGCTGCTCCTGTCTCTGGTTATACCCTAGGGAACGCGTTACTGGCTGTGATGCACATAGTTGGTCGGCTAATTGATGGACTGGCCCGCCGTGGACGGATCTCTTTCCGGCGTCGAGAGGGTCAAGGCATAGATCGGTGCGTCGGTGAAACTGTCGAGACCAAGCAGCCGCTTGATGGCGGAATGGCTGAGCGCGGCTGTCGGACATGCCGACAGGCCATGATTGGTCGCTGCCAGCATGATGTTCTGGCCGATATGGCCGGCCTCGATCAGCACGACACGATAGGCGTTGGCGTCCTCATATTTCCACATCGTGCGATCTAGCTTGGCGCAAAGCAGGACAAGGCACGGCATGGCGTCGGCCCACTCCTGTCCGCCGACCAGTTCGGAGATTTTCGGCAGATGGTTTGCGGAAATCCTGCCAAGGTCGTGATCCGCGGCGGAATAGTGATAGACACCGGGTTCGAGGCCATCGACGCCGAGCGCGACCACATAGGCCTCATAGGGATTTCGCGCGCCGCCTGAAGGGGTCATGCCGAGCGGCAGGGTGCCAACGCAATTGGCGGTCTCGCCGATGATGCCGAGCCCTGCGAACAGGCAATCGGAAAGCTGTTTGGCCGTGATGGTGGGCTGAGCCGCCGTGCGGTTGGTGCGGCGCCGCGCCATCAAGCTGAGAAGTTCATTGTCTTCCAGTGCATTCGGCAGCTGGATGGCGCCTGCGGAATTCTTGAGCATGAGGTTCGGCTGCGGCGTATGGCCGGCGCGTTCTATCTGCCGCTCTTCCGCTTGCTCGATGGTCATGTATTCGCTGTCCTGGACACAGAAATGCATCAGCGCCGTCGGAAGCCCCCAACTCCATTGTCCTGAAAACTGTTCCTCCTGCTCGGCGAGAGGCGATCCGGCTGTGACCAGCGCGGAGAAATCGAGCAACTGGGGAACGACAGCCTTCAACTCGGACTTCGACCATCCATGGGCGCGGGCAATGTCCGCCGTCGATGCCCATTTGTCCCACGAAGCGAGAAGGCCGACCATCTCAGGACTGCATTCAAACACGCTCCTGGTCAGGAAGTTGCATGCCGTGACCTTGTTCGGTCCGGGGTAGAAAACAAGCGTTTTCGAAGAGCGCATTTTCATGAAGCTGATTGCCATCTGTGGAGCCGAGGCGCCGACAAGCAAGACGCTCGTCGGCGCAGAACGGCTTCAGCGCTTGTTGTAGTGCATGCCCTGCGAAAAGAAGACGGTCTGCGTGCCGGCGGCAATCGTCAGCTTCGGAGCATTGGTCACTTTCTTGGCCATTTTCATCCCTTTCCTGACCCCAATTTGGGATCCGTTGAAAGACCCCCGGAACGGGATCCGCGTGAAGAAAGGTAAGGTCGGAAGAGTTAATGGTTTGTTAAAATTATAGTAAAACCACGATCCTAAGACGGACCCGTGGATTATCTTTCCTGGCATTAAAGTGTAAAATATCGATTTTATTCAGATACAGAGTAGACAATCGTTGGCATACGCTTAATTGGCGTACGCTTATTCTTATTTGGCGTAAGACACGGCGATCCGAGGGGTTAGCCCAACCCGTCCCGGGTGAGGCTGACAACCAGTTGATCGACGCCCGGATCGTCGAGATTGATGACATGCGCCATGCTGATGGCATCCCTTGGGTGGATGTTGGCAATGTCGCGCCGCATGATGACGGACACGAATGCCGGGCCGGCCTCCGTCAGAAGCATGGCCTTGCCCATCAGCACCGGTTCGGAGATGGGAGCCCATTGCACGGAGATCAGCGACGGCTCCCCGGTCTGGCGGCGATTGATGCCGCTGAAATAGATCCAGTTCAGCCGCGAGATCGCCACGCCATAGTGATTGCCGCGCGCTCGTGCCCAGGTCGATCCCCGGCGCTCCGACCATCCGGTGACCCTTCGGAAGGTGACCAGTTCGGCTTCGCGCCTCACGAAGGTCACCGAGCGCATCAGGAGGTCGAGGCGGCCCGGGATCGAGAAATAGGTGAAATAGGTGCCGCCCGCGATCGAAGGACTGGGAGGGCGGATCATCTGGTTGAACAGGCTCTCGGAAACCGGCGGCAGGCCACGCATCGCCGGCTCGGGTGCGCCGGGATCCTGGTACAGTTCGGCTTCGTCGATCCGAAAGTAATCGCATATCAGCTTGGCGGTAGCTTTGTTGGGAACGGTCTGCCCTTGCAGATAGCGTTCGAATTGCGTGCGATTGATGCGCAGCTCACGGCATACCGCACTTACGGAGGCATGGTCCTTGCACAGCCGTCTAAGGTTTGCAGCGAGATTGTCGCGAATTGACACGTCTTTGCTTCCGCAGGCGGATTTTTCATTTCGACTCGAAATCGATCTAGCGTCTCCGGTCGCCCCCGCCGAAACGCCCTGGTCACAACGCACAGAAAAAACTGATTTGGTAACGTCAATTTAGTGGGGTGGTTTCCAAAAAAAACGGAAACAATCAGCGAGCTCTTCCGCCATAAGTCCAATTGACAAAAGTTTTGCCGGATATTGCGAAATAGGCGATGTAGCGCGGCCTTTTAAGGTGCTGGCACAGCAAATGCCAACCGCGGGGGCAAGCCGGGACGAGCGTCGCGGACTGCATGTGGCGCAAAGATGGGCATCTGGCGCGCAGCGTGGAGAATTATTCCGCTGGTGGAGCTGAGGAGGATCGAACTCCTGACCTCGTCATTGCGAACGACGCGCTCTCCCAGCTGAGCTACAGCCCCGTCCAGCGGATGGGCGCATTTATCGGGCGCCGCGGTTTCCTGTCAAGGCGGAGGTTTGCCGAAATCCAGTGCCGTCAAGCGTCGATCTGGCGCCGGCGGAAAGCGGCCCTTGCCGGTTTTGTGTATTCGCGCCTTCGTTGGGGTGTCGGCGACATGCCCTACAGTCCGACCGGGCCGGTATTGGCGCTCCACAGAAAGGCGGCCCTTGCCGGTTTCGCGTGCAATGGCTACATGTCGGCAACAATTGGAGACCGGCATGCTCGCCCTCATTCAAACAATCGTCATGGCGCTTGACCTCTACTGGTGGATCATCATCGCCTCGGCGATCTTTTCCTGGCTCTACGCCTTCAACGTCGTCAATTCGAAGAACCAGTTCGTCGGCAGCATCGGCAACATGCTCTACCGGCTGACCGAGCCGGCGTTGCGGCCTATCCGCCGCTTCATGCCGGACCTTGGCGGCATCGACATCTCGCCGATCATCCTGCTTCTGATCCTGTTCTTCCTGCGGCAGTTTCTGCTCACCACGGTGGCGCCTCTGATCCTGTGAGCAGGATGACCTTATGAGCACGCCGTTTCGCCTGCGCGAAAACGGCGCCGAGCTGTTTGTCCGGCTGACGCCAAAGGCTGCGCTGGACAGGCTCGAAGGCTTCGAGGCCACGGCGGACGGGCGAAGCCATCTGAAAGCGCGCGTCCGCGCCGTGCCGGAAAACGGCGCCGCCAATCATGCGCTCGAAAAGCTGCTGGCCAAGGCTCTGGGCGTGCCCGGGTCCGCTGTCTCGGTTGTCGCCGGCGGCACCGCGCGGCTGAAGACCGTGCGCATTGAAGGCGATCCGGCGAAATTGGCGAAAAGCATCGAGGCGCTCGGCCATCAATCCTGATGTCCTTGGCCGTAGGGGTTCAATCGCCCAATGGCAAACGCGGATCGTCGACTTTCAACGTGTTAACGCTCTGCTTGATGCGGCGCAGATTCTCCAAAACCCTCGGTCCGCGCGTCTCGGCGACCGAGGTGACGATCATGTCGACGATCGACAGCAGCGCATAGCGAGACGATGTCGGCTTGTAGATATTGCCGTCCTCGAGCGACTGGAAATGGATGACCGTGTCGGCGACCTTGGCGAGTGCGGAGTCCGGCGGGGTGATGGCGATCGTGGTGGCGCCATATTGCTGGGCGACCTGCACCGCATCGATGACCGATCGCGCATAGCCGGAGACGGAGAAGGCGATCAGCGTGGTGTCGGGGGTGGCAACGGCGGCGTACATGCGTTGCAACTGTCCGTCGATCTGCGCCAGCACCGACACGCCAAGCCTGAACAGCCGGTTCTGCATTTCGGTCGCCATCATGGACGAAATGCCACCGGAGCCGATGCACAGCACATTACCGGAAACAGCGATGCGTGCGGCGACGGCGACCAGCGTCGTCATGTCGAGGTTTTCGCTGGCGCGCTGGATGGCCGATATCGCCGCTTCGGTGATGGCGGAAGCGATGCGCTGTTCGCGGGCATCGCGGCTCAACGGCTCCGGCGACAGATACTGGCCGCCGATGGCGATGGCTTGCGCCAGATAGAATTTGAAGTCGCGCAGGCCCTCGCAGCCGAGGTTGCGGCAGAACCGCGTCACCGTCGGCTCGCTGACACCGACGCGCAAGGCAATTTCCGAAATCGCCGCTTTGGAAACGAAATCGAGGTCTGCCAGCACGAAGCCGGCCAGCTTGCGATCCGACTTCGTTCCGTCCTGCGACATCAGCTGCAGCCGCGTGATGATGTCGGCCGGCGTCTTCATAGAGGCAGGCCCGTTGCCTTGTCGAACAGATGGATGTTGCCGGGGTCGACCGAGACCGGCAGCAGGTCTCCCGGCCTGACCGGCACCCTGTCGCGGAACACGGCGCGTACCGTATCAGCACCGATAGCGCCATAGACATGTGTTTCGGAGCCGGTGGGCTCGACGACATCCACTCTGATCGCCATCGCGTCGACAGCCTCGCCGACGATAAAATGCTCGGGCCGGATGCCAGCCTCCACCGCGCTGTCCGCCGGCACCTGTTTGCCGGCAAGCGCAAGCCGCCCGCCACCGGCCGATTCGAACCAGGTTTTCTCAAGCGTCGTCTTGAGCGAACCGGACACAAAGCTCATCGACGGCGAGCCGAGGAAGGAGGCGACGAACTTGTTGGCAGGCCTGTCATAGAGTTCCAGCGGCGCCCCGACCTGCTGGATTCTGCCGCGGTCCATCACGACGATGCGGTCGGCCATCGTCATGGCCTCGATCTGGTCGTGGGTGACGTAGACGATCGTCGATTTCAGCCGCTGGTGCAGCGCCTTGATCTCGACGCGCATCTGCACGCGCAATTGCGCGTCGAGGTTGGACAGCGGCTCGTCGAACAGGAACACAGACGGCTCGCGCACGATGGCGCGGCCCATGGCGACGCGCTGGCGCTGGCCGCCCGACAGCTGGCGGGGATAGCGGTCGAGATAGGAGAAGAGATTGAGGACGCCGGACGCCTTCTTGACCTTCTCATCGATCACCGTGCGCGTCTCGCCGCGGATCTTCGGGCCAAAGCCGATATTGTCAGCTGCCTTCAGATGCGGAAACAGCGCATAGGACTGGAACACCATGGCGATGTTGCGCTGCTGTGGCGGCAGCGCGTTGGCGCGCACGCCGCCGATCAACAGGTCGCCGGAGGTGATCGTCTCCAGGCCGGCCAGCATGCGCAGCAAGGTCGACTTGCCGCAGCCGGACGGGCCGACGAGGACGACGAACTCGCCGCTCTTGATATCGAGGCTGATGTTCTCGAGGATCTTGTGCTGGCCGAAGGATTTCGACAGATCGCGAAACTCGACATCGGTCATTGTCACGCTCCCAGAATGTCGTCGATGAAGGGCAGGCAGCCGGCGGTCAGTCCCGCGTCCACGGGCATCACCACGCCTGTTATTCCCGATGCGCGATCGGACGCAAGGAAGGCGACGGCTTCCGCCACTTCCGCGGCGTTGACGATGCGGCCGAGCGGATAGAGCCGCTGCAATTTGCCGAGGATTTCGGGATCCTTGGCAAGGCGGTGGTCCCAGGCGGCGGTGCGGATCGATCCGGGGCAAACGACATTGGCGCGCAGGCCGCTGCGGCCGAGCTCGACGGCGATCGCCTTGGCATAGGCGTTGATGCCGGCCTTGGCGGCGGCATAGGCCGGATTGCCGAAATGCGCGATGGCGTTGACCGAGGAGATGAAGACGACGCTGCCCGAGCCGCGGCCAGCCATCGCCTTGACCAGCGGGTCGGCGAAATTCATCACGCCAGTCAGGTTGAGATCGAGTTCCTGCTCTATTCTGTCGGGATCGAGCGCCGAAATCGTCTCGGCACGCGTCCAGCCGGCATTGTTGATGAGAATGTCGGGCACACCATCCCGGTCGAGGATCGCGCCGATCGCCGTCGCTATCGATGCCTTGTCGAGAAGATCGAAGACATGGCGGGAGGCAAGGTGCGGACTGTTCAGCGCCTCGCTTGACTGATCGCAACCGACGACCCTGGCGCCTCTTTGCGCTATCAGCGCCACGATGGCCGTGCCGAGCCCGCCGCCGGCACCCGTCACCACGACGGTCTTGCCCTCGAACTCGGCCCTGCCTTCGAACTCGGCCCTGCCCTCGAACTCGGATTGCGAAACCACCGTGCGTCATCCTCCGGGAGTTCTGACAGATCGCATAAGGCCTAGGCCTGTAAATGTAATTAAGCAACACAATAATCCGCTTGTAAGCCTTCAAATCATCGATAATGTAGGAAAGTCACATAAATCTTCTGCTCCGGCACGGAGAGGCGCGCAGGCGCAACACCAATGGGAGAGATCAAATGAGCCTTGCAAAATGGACTGTCGGCCTGATGGCCGGAATGAGCATGCTGGCAATTGCGGCGCAGGCGGATGCGGGCGAGGTGCGCGTCACCGTGGCCGAGTACAGCGCCAAGACTGCTCCCTATTTCGCCGACGTCAAGAAGGAATTCGAGGCGGCGAACCCCGGCATCAGCGTCAAGTTCGAAGTGGTGCCGTGGGATGTGCTGCTGCAGAAGCTGACCACCGACATCACCGCCGGCACCAATGCCGATCTGTCGATCATCGGCACGCGCTGGCTGATCGACTTCGTCCAGCAGGATGTCGCCGAGCCGCTCGACGGCTACATCAAGCCCGACTTCAAGGATCGCTTCATCGACACCTTCCTGTCGCCCTCGATCATGGACGGCAAGACCTACGGCCTGCCGATCGCGGCCTCGGCGCGCGCCATGTACTACAACAAGGAGCTGTTCGAGAAAGCCGGCATCGCCAAGCCACCGGCAACCTGGACCGAGCTGCAGGAAGATGCGCGCAAGATCAAGGCGCTGGGGTCGGGCACGTTCGGCTTCGGCCTGCAGGGCAAGGAGATCGAGACCGACGTCTATTACTATTATGCGATGTGGTCGCAGGGCACCGAGATCCTCAACAAGGACGGCACTTCGGGCCTGAGCACGCCAGGTGCGCTTGAGGCCGCCAAGCTCTACAAGTCGATGATCGACGAAGGCCTGACCGAACCCGGCGTCACCTCCAACAACCGCGAAGACGTGCAGAACCTGTTCAAGCAGGGCAAGGTCGGCATGATGATCACCGCACCCTTCCTGTCCAACCAGATCAAGGACGAGGCGCCGAACCTGAAATACGGCGTTGCAGCCATCCCCGCCGGCCCGACCGGCGCGCGCGGCACCTATGGCGTGACCGATTCCATCATCATGTTCAAGAACTCCAAGAACAAGGACGAAGCCTGGAAGCTGCTCGATTTCCTGTTCACCACGGAACAGCGCGCCAAGTTCACGCAAGGCGAAGGCTTCCTGCCGGTGAACAAGGAAGAGGCCAAGATGGACTACTACGTCAACAATGCCGATCTGGCGGCGTTCACCGCGCTGCTGCCCGACGCCCGCTTCGCGCCGGTCATTCCGGGCTGGGAAGAAGTCGCCCAGATCACGTCGGACGCCATGCAGAAGATCTATCTCGGCGGCGACCCTGAGGCGGGCTTGAAGGACGCGGCCGCCAAGGCCAACACCGTGCTGAAGAAATAGAGGCCGTGCTGAAGAAATAGGGCGTATCTCCCTGCGCCCGTGGCGCGCCCCAGACTCAGGCGGGGCGCGCCACACCTAGGTTCCCGGCCCGGTGCGGCGGATCCGAAATTCGCATAAGCAGAACCTTCTGATCCAGCACGCCGAGGTTGCAGGCCAGCAGATGCAAAATCGTTTCTTGCCCTATCTCCTGACCTTGCCCAGCCTGTTTCTGGCGGCGGTGGTCATCTTCTGGCCGGTCTGGGACCTGATCCAGATCTCGACGCATGAGGTCAGCCGCTTCGGCCAGCTTCGCGACTTCAACGACTTCGCCAATTTCGCGGCACTCGCTGCCGATCCCGATTTCACGGCCGCGCTCTGGCGCACCGGCCAATGGACGGTGATGGTGGTCGGCGGTGCGCTTCTCTTGTCGATCCCGGTGGCGATGATCCTCAACACCGATTTCTATGGCCGCGGCATCGCCCGCGTCATCATCATGCTGCCCTGGGCGGTGTCGCTGACCATGACCGCGGTGGTCTGGCGCTGGGCGCTGAGCGGCGAAAGCGGCATGCTCAATTCGGCGCTGATCGGCCTCGGGCTCATCGATCACAACATCCAATGGCTGGCGAGCGCCGAGACCGCTTTCCCGATGCAGGTGCTGATCGGTATCCTGGTGACGGTGCCGTTCACGACGACGATCTTTCTCGGCGGGCTGTCGTCGATTCCGGACGATCTCTACGAGGCGGCGGCGCTCGAAGGGGCGACGCCGCTGCAGCAGTTCCGCGAAATCACCTTTCCGCTCCTGAAACCGTTCATCAACATCGCCATCGTGCTCAACACCATCTACGTCTTCAATTCCTTCCCGATCATCTGGGTGATGACGCAGGGCGGCCCGGCCAACTCGACCGATATCCTGGTCACCCATCTCTACAAGCTGGCCTTCCGCATCGGCAAGCTGGGCGAAGCATCGGCGGTGTCGCTGGTGATGTTCGCCATATTGCTGGTCTTCACCATGATCTATGTGCGGCTGGCGATGCGGGAGCAACGCACATGACGAGCAAGCTGAAACGCTCCATCATCGCCTGGCTGCTGCTGGCGCCGCTGATCGTGGTGACGCTCTTTCCCTTCGCGGTGATGTTCCTGACCGCGGTCAAGCCGAGGCAGGAAGTGCTGTCGCCGACCTGGTGGCCGAGCGAATTCCGCTGGTCGAATTTTTCCGACATGTGGGTGGCGACCGGCTTTGGCCAGGCGCTGCTCAATTCGCTCTACGTGTCTGTGATCGCCACGGTTGGCGCCATCCTGATCTCGGTTCCGGCGGCCTATGCGATGTCGCGCTTCCGCTTTGCCGGCTACGGCGCCTTGCGCCAGTTCCTGCTGATTTCGCAGATGATCTCGCCGATCGTGCTGGTGCTTGGCCTGTTCCGGCTGATGGCGGCCTGGGGCTTGGTCGAGAGCACGACGGCGCTCGGCTTCATCTACATGGCCTTCAACGTCGCCTTCACGGTGTGGATGCTGCAGAGCTATTTCGACACCATTCCGCGCGATCTCGAGGAAGCCGCCTGGATGGAGGGCGCCGGCCGCTGGCTGACCTTGCGCAAGGTGTTCCTGCCGCTCTGCCTGCCGGCGATCGCGGTGACCGCGCTCTTCACCTTCATCAATGCCTGGAACGAATTCGTCGTGGCGCTCACCATGCTGCGCAGCCAGGAAAGCTATACGCTGCCGATCCAGGTGTTTTCGCTGGTCGCCGGCCGCTACACCATCGAATGGCACCACGTCATGGCCGCGACGTTGCTGGCGACCTTGCCGGTGGCCATCCTGTTCATCTGGCTGCAGCGCTACCTCGTTCGCGGGCTGGCGCTCGGGGCGGTCAAATAACGCCTATTCACGGACGGAGCTTTCATGCGCATTTTCACCGCCTCGCTGGCGACGGAAACCAACACCTTCTCGCCGGTGCCGACCGATAGGGCCTCGTTCGAGATGGCCTTCTATGCCGGGCCCGGCAAACATCCGGACACGCCGACGCTGTGCTCCTCGCCGATGGTGGCGCTGCGCCGGCGGGCAGCGGCCGAAGGCCTCGATGTCATCGAGGGCACCGCCACCTGGGCGGAGCCGGGCGGCCTGGTGCAACGGCAGACCTATGAGGCGCTGCGCGACGAGATCCTTGGCCAGCTCAAGGCAGCGCTGCCGGTCGATGCCGTCATCCTCGGCCTGCATGGCGCCATGGTGGCGCAAGGCTATGACGACTGCGAAGGCGACTTGCTCGAACGGGTTCGCGCAATGGTCGGGCCGCAGGTGGTGATCGCCGTGGAACTCGATCCGCACAGCCATCTGACACCGAAGCGCGTGGCGGCCTCCGACATCCTCGCCTACTTCCTCGAATTTCCGCACACCGATTTCTACGAGCGCGGCGAACACGTCGTCGAGCTTGGCCTTGCGGCGGCGAGGGGCGAGATCAAGCCGGTCATCTCGACCTTCGATTGCCGCATGATCCAGGTGCTGCCGACCAGCCGCGAGCCGATGCGCTCCTTCGTCGACCGCATCAAGGCGCTGCACGGCAAGGACGGCGTGCTGTCGGTCTCCGTCATCCATGGCTTCATGGCGGCCGACGTGGCCGAAATGGGCACACGCATCCTGGTCGTCACCGACGATGACAAGGCCAAGGGTGACGCGCTGGCGGAAAGGCTCGGGCGGGAACTCTACGCGCTGCGCGAAAAGACGGCGATGACGATGCTGAGCGCCACCGACGGCATCGACCGGGCGCTGGCCGTGCGCGCCGAGAATCCGGGCAAGCCGGTGGTCATCGCCGATATCTGGGACAATCCCGGCGGCGGTGTGCCCGGCGACGGCACCTTCGTGCTGCGCCAGATGCTGGCGCGTGGCCTGGACAGGTTCGCCGTGGCGACGATCTGGGATCCGATCGCGGTCACCTTCTGCCTGGCGGCGGGCGAAGGCGCGGTCATCGATCTGCGCTTCGGCGGCAAGGCCGGGCCGCAGGCAGGCGAGCCGATCGACGCGCGCGTGCGCGTGCTGAAAGCGGTTGCGGAGGGCTGGCAGAGTTTCGGGCCAAGCCGGGTGACGCTGGGGCCGACGGCGCTGGTCCGCCTCGAAGGCACCGAGGTCGACATCATTCTCAACACCAACCGCACACAGACCTTCGAGCCGGATATCTTTTCCAACATCGGCGTCGATCCGATGGCCAAGGACATGCTGCTGATCAAGTCGACCAACCATTTCTACGCCGGCTTCGAGCCGATCGCCGCCGAGATCATCTATGTCTCGGCGCCGAGTTCGTATCCCAGCAATCCGGCGGTGACCGATTACAAGAAGCTGACAAGGCCGGTGTGGCCAAGGGTTGCGGATCCTTGGAAGGATGCAGGCAATCTCCCCCCTTGAGGGGGAGATGTCGCTGAAGCCGACAGAGGGGGTCGCCTGACGTAATGCGCCAACCTTCTTCTGCCGCAGCAGGCCGAGCCCGGTCGAACCGACCCCCTCTGGCCGCTTCGCGGCCATCTCCCCCTCGAGGGGGGAGATTATCCGGTGCTACACCAATCCCCGCTTCACCATCATCGCTTCGGGCGACGGCATCTTGCCGCGAAATGCGGTGTAGAGTTCTTCCGGATCCTTCGAACCGCCGGCGGCGTAGATGTTCTTGCGCAGCCGTTCGGCGAGCGCCGGGTTGAAGGGGTCGCCGGTCTCCTCGAAGGCGGCGAAAGCGTCCGCATCGAGCACTTCCGACCACATGTAGGAATAATAGCCGGCCGAATAGCCGTCGCCGGAGAAGACGTGGCCGAAATGCGGGGTGCGGTGACGCATGGCTATGGTGTCCGGCATGTGCAGCTCTGCAAGCGTTTCGGTTTCGAAACGAAGTGGTGCTTCAGGCGCATCCGGCCGTGCGTGATAAGCCATGTCCATCAGCGCGGATGCGGTGAACTCTACTGTTGCAAAGCCAGCGCCAAAAGTCCGCGCGGCCAGCATCTTGTCGAGCAGCGCCTTGGGCATCGGCTTGCCGGTCTTCACATGCAGCGCGTGTCTTTCCAGCACCGCCGGCACGGTCAGCCAATGTTCGTAGAGCTGCGAGGGCAGTTCGACGAAATCGCGGCTGACCGAGGTGCCCGAAACCGAGGGCCAGGTGACATCGGTCAGCATGCCGTGCAAAGCATGACCGAATTCGTGGAACAGCGTTTTCGCCTCGTCGACCGACAGCAGCGCGGGCTCGCCGGCCGGCGGCTTGGCGAAGTTCATGATGTTGTAGATCACCGGGCTCGCACCGTGGCCGAGCCTGTAGCCGGACTGCAGCGCGCTCATCCAGGCGCCGGAGCGCTTCGAGGGCCGGGCGAAATAATCGGCGAGGAACAGGCCGCGCTCGCTGCCATCGGCATTTTTCACCACGAAGACGCGGGCGTCGGGGTGCCAGGCAGCGATGCCCTTCTTCTCCTCGAAGGTGATGCCGAACAGCCGTGTCGCCACATCGAAGCAAGCGTCGATGATGCGGTCGAGCTGCAAATAGGGCTTCAGCTCCGCCTCGTCGAAGGCGAATTTTTCCGCACGCAGTTTCTCCTGGTAGAAGCGCCAGTCCCAGGCGGCGAATTTTTCGTTGCTGCCGGCCTCCGTCGCCAACCGTTGCAATTCGATCTGGTCGCTTGCTGCCTTCTCAAGCGCCTTTTCCCACACCGGGTCGAGCAGCGCGTGCACGGCCTTCGGTGTCTTGGCCATGGTGTCATCGAGCTTCAGCGCGGCGAAGGAGGCGTAGCCGAGCAGCTTTGCCTTCTCGGCGCGCAGGCGCAGCATGTCGCGCACCACGTTCGTGTTGTCGGTGGCGCCGCCATTCTGGCCGCGCATGGTGAAGGCGCGGAAGGCGATCTCGCGCAGATCGCGGCGCTCGGAGAAGGTCGAGAACGGCTCGTAGATCGAGCGCGACAGGGTGACGGCGTAGCGGCCCTTCTGGCCGCGTATCTCGGCGGCTTCGGCCATCGAGCTTTTCACGAAGTCCGGCAGGCCGGCAAGGTCGGCCTCATCGAGGAACAGTGCCCAGTCGCTCTCGTCGGCCAGCACATTCTGGCCGAAGCTGGTACCGAGCGAGGACAATTCCTCGCTGATCTTGGCCAGCCGCTTCTTGCCGTCGGCATCGAGTTTGGCGCCGGAGCGGACAAAACCCTTCCAGGTCTTTTCCAGGACCCGCAGGGTCTCTGCGTCGAGCTTCAGGCTCTCGCGGCGCTGGTAGAGATCGTCGATGCGGGCAAACAGCCGCTCATTCATCGAAATCGCCGAGAAATGCCTGGACATTTTCGGCGAGATGTCGCGCTCCAGCGCTTGGATCGTCTCGTTGGTGTAGGCGCCGGCGCGGCACCAGAAGATCGACGAGACGCGATCGAGCGCTTCGCCGCCGAGTTCCAGCGCGGCAAGCGTGTTCTCGATGGTCGGCGCATCCTTGTTGCCGGCGATCGCCTCGATCTCGGCCTCGTGCGCCTTCAGCGCCGCGTCGAAGACCGGGGAAAAGTCGCCATCGCCAATGCGCGTGAAATCGGGCAGGCCGAGCGGCCCTTGCCACGCGGTCAGCGGATGGGCGGCGAGGTCGACGGCTTTCGTGGAAGGCATGGACAGTCTTTCGATCGTTGACGGGGAGAGGTTTGGTCGTCCCCGATGTAGGGCGAGGCCTCGCAAGGCGCAACGGCTCGGCCCTCAGGATGGCGTCAGAAGCCGTCGCACGTCTCGGCGATTGCCGCTTGCGAACTGGCGGTGATGCGGTCGTCGGTCACCGCGAAAGTCTCATGCATGAGCTTGTCATTGTTGGGAAAGTCGTAGCAGGCGACCACGGTGGTGACCCCGCCTTCGCTCTTTTCGATCCGATGCCGGATCGCTGCGCCCGCAACCGCACCTTTCCATTCGTCCATCGAGGCGATGAATTCCTGCTTGCTTTGCACGATGCCGAGGTCGTCCAGCTTGATGCGGACATCATCGGCGAGCAGGTCGGACAGTTCGGTGCGGTCGGCGACCAGCAGCGCCGAATACCAGCGGCTGATGAGGGCACGATCATCGGCGCGGGCGGCAATAATCGCTATCAGCAGCGCGGCCGCCGTCAAAGCGGCCGACCTGATGTTTACCACCTTGCGCGCCGCTGTGTTCATCCCAGCTCCGGCCGTTCGAAATCGCCGGTTTCCTTGTTCATCGTCCAGAGTTCGCCGGTCGAGATATCGAACCAGGCCCCATGCAGCGACAGTCGCCCCTTGCCCTCGAGAATCGAGACGCAGGGAAAGGTTCTGAGGTTGGCGATGGAATAGCGGATCGAGATGCGCTCCAGCGCGGTCTGGCGCTCCGACGCGGTCATGAAGGTGCTGGAGGAGACGGTTTCGGCCGCCGGCGCGATCAGGCTCATCCACTTGCCGATGAAGTCGCCCGGCGAAAGCGGCGCGGAATTGGTGTCGAGCGCTGCACGGATGCCGCCACAGCGGCCATGGCCCATGACGACGATGTTCTTGACCTTGAGGCTCTGCACGGCGAATTCAAGCGCCGCCGAGGTCGAATGGAACTCGCCATCGGGAGCATAGGGCGGCACCAGATTGCCGACATTGCGCAGCACGAAGAGTTCGCCGGGCCCGGCGTCGAAGATCGCCTCGGGCGCCGAACGCGAATCGCAGCACGCGACGATCATCGTCTCCGGCGCCTGGCCTTCGCGAGCGAGATCGCGATAGCGCCCGCTCTCTGTGAGATAGCGGCCATTCATGAAATTGCGGTAGCCGGCGAGAAGATGTTCAGGGAGATGGGACATGGGCGGCGTCTGGAGCCTTTCCGGGTTGGATGCGGCAGCTCGTTGCGGTCTAGAGAGGCTCTAGCGGCAAAAGCCGGTCGCGAGCAATGCAGAATTATGAGGGCTGGCTAGAAATGCCATGCATCGAGCGCAACCTTGGCCAACAGCGTTACGCCCAGATGGCGACAGGAATGCCAAAGCTGTCGCGGCCCGGCGGGTCGGGCAGCGGCCGTGCCTCACCGCTGGCGATGCGACCGGCGATCAGCGTCATCGCGGCCGCGTCGAGGAAATCGTCGGCGGCGGCGCCGCGCGGTGGCGGCTGGTCGAGAAAGGCCGTGTCATAGCCATGCCGGCAAAGCAGAGCCTTGCGTTCCGCCATGCCGGCCGGATTGATGCCGCCCTTGATCTTCTTCGGCAGTTGCATGGCCTGATCGCCGTTCAGGCGGCAGAAAGCGACTTCCGGATGCGATTCGAACACGCGGCCGCGCAGATCGGGTCGCGCGATCAGCAGGGCGTCGATCTCGCGGATCTTGGCAAAAATGCCGAACGCCTGGATCGAGACTCCGCGCGGCGGGTCGGATGTGGTCAGGGCCACCTCGCTTGCCCTGATGTGCGCGGCATACCAGGCTTCGATGGTGGTGAAATCATTGGTCTCCGCATAGAGCGTGGCACGGGAGGGGATCGAGAAGACGCTGGATTGGCGCGCCCCGAGCAGCGGCCGCACCAGCGCTTCGGGGCCGCGACCGCCCTTGCCCGAAAAGTCGGGTAGGCCGATCGGCATGTCGACAGCGATGACAGCGTCTTCGGGAAGGGATGCGAGCAGGGCAGTGAAGGTTGCAAAGACACCGACCGACGGTGCCATGCCAAAAGCGCACCGGACGGCGATCCAGCCGGCCTTGCAGCCGTCGACGCCGACAAGCACGGCCTCAGTCGACGTCACGCCCGGCGGCCCCGCCCCGGATGCGTGAGGTGGCGAAGCTGGACCATCGCCATCGGATGCGACAGGCTCTGCGCATCGGTTTCGAGCTGCAGTTCGTCGCCGCCGCGCTTGGCGGTGCGCGCCAGGATCTCGTAGACCGCCGCCGTCGTCGATTGCAGCGCCTTGACCGGCGGCTGGCCGGACAGGATACGTGCCAGATAGACGGCCGCCGTCAGATCGCCCAGGCCATTCGGCGGCTTGTCGATCAGGCGATGTTCGGCGAGCAGCGCCTGGCTGCTATCGAGCAGCAGATTGCCGGTGCCGCCCGTCATCATCGACGGCGCAGAGGTGACCAGCATGGTCGATGGTCCGGCGTGGAGCGCTGCCGCGATCGCCGATTTCAGGTCGGGCAACGCGGCGCCGGCCATCCATTCCAGTTCGTAGCGGTTGGGGGTGGCTATGTCGGCGATCGGCATCAGCCGGTCGCGCATGGCGATGGCTGTCGGCTCGGGCACGTAGAGGCCGCCCGAATCACCCATCACCGGATCGCAGATATAGACGGCGCCGGGTGTCCTTGCCTTCACCGCGGCGACCAGCGAGGCGACGGCCTCGGCCTGGCCGGCCTCGCCGAGATAGCCGGACAACACGGCGCCGACTTCACCCAGCCATGGCGCCCGCTCGAGATCGGCCATCAGCGCCTTGAACTGGTCGAGCGGCGGTACGATCCGTGTTGCCCGTCCATGGCCGGGATGCCAGGGCAGGATGACGGTCGGCACCGCCCAGACCGGGAACCCCAGGGTCTCCAGCGCAAACACGGCGGCACGGTTGCCGACCGAGCCGCGCGCGACATGGCTGGAAATGACGATGACCGCACGCGGCGCGTCGGTTTGTTCGGCGCTCATTGTCGTTTGATTCCTAACTGCCCCGGATGACGTAAAGCACGAGCCAGACCATCAGGCCCAGCGCCAGCAGCAGGCCCAGCGTGCGGCCAAAGCGGGTGCCCCAAACTTCGATCGGATCGGCGCGATCGGCATCGGCCGCGGTGACGTGATCGCGCATGCCTTTCGCGGCCCGCCCCGCAAACGAGTCGCCCGCCGGATTCGTCTCGTGCGCGATGCGCTCGAGGATACGGCGCGATTCCTTCTCGCTGTCCTGGCGCTCCGCCATGATGATGTCCCGTTTTGTGGACCTTATCGCGTTCGTACGGCCAATCACAGACCCTTGCAGCGGCATCGGGCATGGCAGGCGAGGGGCTGCCGGCCCGGGCGGTTTTCTTGCGCGCTGATTGTGGTAATGCTTCGCGTGCAACTTCTACCGAGGGACCCCATCATGTTTGCCCAGCGCCTTGCCTCGCCGTCCATTTTCCGCACGCTGCCCGCCTTCCTGATGATGGCGATCGTGCTGCCGCTGCTTGCCGGCTGCGGCTACAACACCATCCCCACAGCGGAAGAAAACGCCAGGGCGGCGTGGAGCGAGGTGCTGAACCAGTATCAGCGCCGCGCCGACCTCATCCCCAACCTGGTCGAGACGGTGAAGGGTTATGCCTCGCACGAAAAGGATACGCTCGACGCGGTGGTCGAGGCGCGCGCCAAGGCAACGCAGATCACGGTAACACCGGAAACGCTGAAGGATCCCGAAGCCCTCAAGAAGTTTCAGGATGCCCAGGCGGGGCTGACCAGCGCGCTGTCGCGGCTGATCGCGGTCTCGGAGGCCTATCCCGACCTCAAGGCCAATCAGAATTTCCTGGCGCTGCAAGCCCAGCTCGAAGGCACCGAAAACCGCATCGCGGTGTCGCGGCGCGACTACATCCAGGCGGTCAGGGACTACAATCTGACGCTGAGGACCTTCCCCTCGGTGCTGTGGGCGACCTTCTGGTTCCGCGGCAATGAGCCCTTTGCCAATTTCACTGTCGCCGAAGACAAGATGCAGCCGCCGAAGGTCGATTTCGGCACGAAGCAGGGCGGGTGAACGTCGACTGTCATCGGAATAAATCCCGCGAAATGACGGGCTGCTGGCGTGCAAACACCCCCCTCTGTCCTACCGGAACCGGCCCTTCGCTGGCGCTTCGGGCGTTCGTCGTTCGGAAAGCCAAGCAATTGGCTTCCCGTCCGCTACGCGGATCAGTCCTCACCCCCCTCAAGGGGGGAGATTGGCAGCTTCGGCGCTGACGCCGATCTTGCGACGTTGCAAATTGGCGAAAGCGGAGATGACGGCCAATCTCCCCACTTGAGGGGGAGATGCCCGGCAGGGCAGAGGGGGGCGCCCCGGAACGCAAGCCTAGGGTTCCTTTTCGCTCTTCTAAGCCTCTTCTTCCTTCCCTTCACCGCCCTCGCCGCCGATCTTCCGGCGCTCACCGGCCGTGTCGTCGACAATGCCGGCATCATCGATGCCGCGACCAAGGCGGCGCTGACGCGGAAGCTTGCCGATTTCGAGACAAAAGGCTCCGACCAGATCGTCGTGGCGACGATTCCCAGCCTCGAGGGCGAGG
>NZ_RZRK01000079.1:0-12445 GCF_003997835.1 Mesorhizobium sp. M7A.F.Ca.CA.004.12.1.1 | reverse complement strand
GCTCCTGCCACCGGGCGTAATAGGCAACCTCGTTGCCGGCGAAGATCGTCAGCGTCAGATCTCCGCCTAGTGATGCTTTGACCACCGCGACGACGTAGCTGCCCTTCGGTGCCTTGCCCCAGGTCCAGCCGATGCTATCGCGCAGTTCGCCGCGGTCGACAGGCACCAGCGATTTCATCATGGCGACGATGATGTCGGCCTGTTTCTCCATCGCCGCACGGATCATGTCGCGGGCGACTTTAGGTAATGCTGTCAATTTGCGCTGCAACTTGGCGAGCCGGAGGATTGAGGTCATGACGCCACCCCGCTCTCCACCAAGATGTCGATCCATGCGCGATCCTCAGTCGGATTGATCGCCTTGATGGCGTAGGTGATGCCCGTCCACTTAGTGCCGACCCAAGCACCGGATCGCACATCCCTGGCTTGCCAGTCTGTGGTGATTTGCTTGCTCAACGAGTTGGCCCTGACCGTGAGCAGGACAGGCTGGCGTCCTTCCAGACGCGCCGCCATAACCGTCTCAGTGCCGCGAAGATATTGACGCCGGGCAGACACGATGAATCGCTCTTCGAACGGTCCTTCGGTATTGCCGTCATCCGGACCGGAGTACGGGCCGCGGCTGTCGAATGCGATGTTTTCCCTAAGCTGGCCGGTTGTCGTTTTCATCTGACACCTCTGGATCAGAGAACTTACCGCGCTTGCGTAGCCGCACAGCTTTGCCGGCATCGATCGCCGCAGCTCCGCATCGTGTAGTGACAGAAACCGACATCCCATCACGATAGGCGATTGTCACGGCCGGCGTTGGCTTCCAGTCGAAGTCACCAGTGAAGCGAACCCACATGGTCAGACCCTCATGAAAGCCAGCCACGTCCCCTCGACATGCTGGATTAGTCGCCGTCCGCTTTTATGGAGTTCCTCAAGCACAGCCTGCACGTCGACCGTCCCGCGAGCATGGTAATCGTGATAAACGATCATCCCGCCCTTGCGGACACGGTTAAGCGCAAGGAACTGATCCTGCATGACGCCCCTCGCGCCATGATCGCCGTCGATGAAGGCGAAGTCGCATTCCGGAAGATCGTCGATCAGGAGATCGTGCGAACCATGGCGCGCGATCAGGAGCCGGAAGCGCGAATCGTCCAACGCCAGGTGCGCCGGCTGCTGTGGAACCTCACGCCGCTGCACAATCTTGTCGGTGACGTAGCCTTGCGGCACGTCGATGCCGACATAGCGCTCGATCGTCACAACGTTGCGCAGCAATGCCTTGGCAGTGCGCCCTTCATTCACGCCGAACTCGATGGCGACCTTGGGCGCAACCGATCGCGCGAGCGCTACGAGCACCTCTAGTTCGCCGGGGTTCATGAAACGGGCGTTTAGCCCGCTCCAGTCGATCGGATGGACGTCAAGGTCAGCCTGCGGAACGGCCGGCAGCTTGAGCAGCGAAGGCTCGTAGACGGGTCGTTGCGGCTGGAATGTCGATGGTTTTCTGGCAAGCATGGCTGTGGCTGAAACACTGACAGGGGTTGATCGGATCGATGCCGAGGTAAGGCGAATATCGGGCCCCGCCGGCAAAGGATGAAGAGTTCTCGTAGCCGCCGAAGATGACGGTGGCCGGCGTTCCGACCGCCTGCGCGAGGATCGCCGCAAAGCCCGGCGAGGTGACGACGAGCGCGGCGACCGAGGTCAGGGCGGCGATGGTTTCGAAGTCCAACTCACCACGGTGGAATTCGACGTCGGCCTTGATCGGGTGGCCGGCCATCCATTCCTTACCCGACACCAGGTCGGCGACCGACACGACGAAGAAGTCGTCGCGAATCGTTGCGAGCAGGTCGCGATAGGCATCGTGATCGGGATTGCGTGCCTGGCAACCGCTCCACTCGGTGCGCTCGTTCAATGGGCGATAGATGAGGATCGGTTTTTGCGGCCGCCATGTGTCGAGCAGCTGACGAACCTGCTTCATCCAAGCATCTGGAATCGGCAGCCGAAAATCCGCCGTCGCATAGTCCGTTCCGGTCACCCGGCACATCGCTGCCAGAACAGACCCCTGCGAGCGGACCTGGTCAGGCGAATAGCTGACCTGCACGGCACGGCGGAAGCGCGGCAACCCGCCGCGATGGAATCTTCCGGCTTCGCGGCTGGCGTTCTTGGCCTGCGTGCGCAACACCGTCGCCTTGTGGATGACTTTCAGCCCATCGGCGATCAGGTCGTGATATGGCGCGACCCACGAGCTTTCGAGATAGACTTCATGGCCGCGCATCAATTGCCGGATCACGGCGCGCTGGTGGAGATTGTCACCCAGACCGTGCATGCCGCGGACGAGGAGGGGCATCATCGGTATATTTTCCGCATCTCGATCAGGCTGTTCGCCGAAAATGGGATTTCCGCGACGACAGCGCCGATCGCAACCGGCTCGCGCGATTGATACCAATTGGCGACCAGGATCATGACGATGAGCCGATCCACCGGGTCCTGCTTGAGATCGGGATCGTCGCCGGAACCAGTTACGTCAGGATCGTCAAAGCCGGCCATGAAGCGCAAGCGCACGGCCTGCGGGCGGTTCGACAGGGCCGGTGACGAAAAGGCATCGGTGAAACGGAGGGTCGCGCCTTCGGCTGTGACGACATAATACCAGTCGCCCGGCGCAAGCGTCTGCTCGACATGGTTTTCATCGAGATAGAAGACTTCAGTCACGTCGCGAATCGGCGCAGCGGGAATGGCAATCGGCCCACACCATCTATCGACGCGGTACTCGAACTCCGTTGGCAGCAGGATCCTGCCCATGCGATCCTCGGCAAGGCGTGTTGCAGCGCGGATGTAGGCCTTGATCAGTTCGTCATCGTCAGTCGTATCGACGATGACATGTGCCTTCACGTCGTCGACTGAGACGAAAAGGCCGTCAGGCTGTGAAAGCCGCATCAACATGCAAGCGCCTCCTCGAGGCTCATCTTCGGAAACCGTGAAAGGGTGGAAACAGGGCTGCAGTTGATCACCGCTATGCCAAGGTGCGCGAGCATCTCGGCCGCATTGTCGAGGCACCGGCGCCAGCGTTCGACATTCTTGGTCGACGGATTGTTCATCAGGCGCGGATGTTTTCCATGCCAATGCACGCCCAGATCGATGCGCATGTCGTAGCCGACCAGGATCACCTTGCGCGCACCGAACTGGACGGCCAGGTTCAATGCCTGAAATCCGCTGTTGCCACCGGACCCGATGGTCCCTGGCCGATCCAGTTGCAAACGGTCAGAGCCTCGTTCAAGAGCCACGCGGCGGAGACCCCACTGCGACGCCGCCACCGGATCCTGACTGATCTTCAATCCGGCAAATTGGCTTGCACCGGATGCGGCGTTCCACCACGCCAGATCGTGGGCATAAAGAACGTCGGCCCATGGTGCCAACTGCCACGAATTGTTGATGGCGATCAGTCTTGCCCGACCTCTGGCGATTTCGAGCGGGACTTGGGATGCTGATGGTCCGCTGGCGACGATGACGGCTGTTTGCCGGTGCCAGTCCGGGAACCAGAAGGGCGCGAGGATGCCTTGCCGGCCGCCTCCGCATCCGGGAGGAAAAGACCACCCTCGTAGAGAACCTTCGCGCGGCGGTGGGCAATGGCCGGAAAATCGCCATCCTTGCCGAACCGCGCGCCTTTTTTCACACGGCCCTCCTGGCCGAGCCAGGGCCGCAATGCGGTACCGGAAACATCAGACATCTTCATCTCCCTTGAATGGCCGGGCGGCGTCTGTCGCCGCCCGGATCGATTGGCCCGACCCGATCAAGTCGCCGAGGTGAATCCGCCGTAGATGAAGGCTTCGGGGCGGAACACGGCGAGAGCCACGCGCTCTTCGCAGCGCATGGTGAGCATGTTCTTTTCGAAGTCGTCATTGTTCTCGGTCGCGATCTCGACACCCATCTCCTCGCGATCGTAGAGCTGCGCGCCGCCGGCAAAGGCGCCGGTGAGGAAATTGCCCTCGAAATCGGCAATCTCGGTCGGTACGACAGGGAGGCCCCACAGCGTCGAACCGGCCAAGCGAAGCGGATTGGCGAACACGTACTGGCCGTTTTCGTCCTTGGTCAGCTCGGTTGCCGCCCAATCCATGAAATGCATCACGATGCCGGTTGCCGGCAGCCGCGCCAGTTGCGCCTGCAGCATGGCCAGCCGGATGTCGTCGATCCGGTTGTGATGCGGCACGGTGAACGCCGGCGCGAATGCCTCCGCCTGCGGGATGATGCCGTGCAGATGGACGCCAGTACCGTCGCCGAAGAGGATTTCCTCTTCCTCGACATATTTCAGGCCATAGCGCATTTCGCGGTCGACGTCTGACTGCAACTGCTTGAAGTCGGCCAGGATCTGCTTCGATGCCTTGAAGATGTGGGCGATCGTCGAGACAGGCGTCATCTTGCTGTCGTAGGCGATCGTCGATTCCGGCTTCTTCGTGCCTTCCGACACGACACGCGCCGCATTGGTGAAGCCGGTTTGCTGAACCCAGAAAATAGCCGGGCTCTGGGTCTGGCCGACAGGGATCAGGTCACGCACAAACAAGCGCTGCTTGGGCGCCACCTGAATGCCGGGCAGGATCTGCGGCTGGACGATGCCGGGATTGTCGCCGACCGGATAGTCGACGCTGGTGATTGCGGCATTGACCGAGAAGCGGTGCTTGCCGCGCGCCGAGGACCCCTGTGCGGCGAAATCCTTCGTCTTCTGATCGGCGACCAACTGGGCGCCGATGGTCTTGTGAGCGGACGTCTTGTCGCCCGGGCGGCGAACGATTTCCTGCTCTGCCGCCGTGAGGCGCGCCTGGGCTTCGTTCAAGGCTCCCTTGAGAGACGTCTGCTCGATAAGAAGCTTGTCGACATCGGACTTGGTGGCGGTCAGAAGTTCGCCCTTGTTCTTGACCTCGGCCAGGGCCTCTTCGGCCTTTTTGGACAATTCGTCCGACTTCTGGTTGAACTTGGTGGTGACCTCCGCGAGTTTGTCGGTGAGGGCCTTGAAGTCCTGCGCCGATACTGCCGCCGCACCCTCGGCGATCAGCAAGCCGCTCGAATGATGTGTGGTCAGGATGTCCGGTCCAAGGCCGAAGGCTACGGCGATCACGGCAAGGGTGAGCAGCCCGGCAATCGCCAGGAGCGTATAGGTCTTATTCATTGGATTTCTCCTAGGGGTTGATGTCTATGCGCGACAGGACGTTCATCGCCTGGCGCATTTCGGCTTCACCAACGTCACGTGTGGTGTCATCGGCAACGTCACGTGTGCCGGTCTTCAGTTCGGAAATCAGGCGCTTGCGTTCGGCCTGTGGCAGGCCGGCCTTGGCAAGTGCCAATTCGACCCGGCGAGCGGCTGCGCTGGCGCCGAGTTCAAGGCTGGCCTTGGCGTCCTTGGCGACCTGGTCGGCCGGCAGGAACGCATCGGCAAATCCCTTGTCGACGGCGTCAGAGCCGGCAAGCCAGGTTTCCTTGTCCATCATCTTGGCAATGTCCTTGGCGTCCATACCAGAGCGGGCGGCGTAGACGTCCGCGGACGCCTTATCGAAGGATTGAAGGACATCGGCAATGTCATGCAAGTCGTTGCGATCGCCGACCGCCATTACCCAGGTATTGTGGATCATCAGGAACCCGGCGCGGGGAACCTCGATGCGGTCGCCCGCCATACTGATGATCGAGGCCGCCGATGCGGCCATGCCTAGAACCTTGACGGTCACCTTCTGCTTGTGATCTCGCAGCAGGTTGTAGATGGCGAGGCCTTCCATGAAATCGCCGCCGGGCGAATTGATGTTGACCACGACCTCACGATCGCCAATGGCGCGCAGCGCGCCGGCGATGCGGCGAGCCGTAACGCCATCGCCGAAGAAGTCGGCGCCGATGACGCCGAGGATCGAAATCGTGTTCTCGGTGGTATCGTCGGATGCTGCACGGATGTCGGCCTGCCAGCGACCAAGCGCCGACGGGCAAATTTCAGATCCAAGACCGGAGCGCATGGATATGGCCGGCATCGCCGGCAGGTCACGAACGGTCATGCCGCTTTCCTTTCCTCGCGCTCTTCGATCAGCCAGGCACGCAGCGCATTGCGCACCGAGTTCGCGTCACTTTGCTGCTTTCCGATCTGGTCAAGAGGCACCAGGGCGGACTGGACGGTGAGAACGTCGCCGCCCGGCTTGGGCGCCAGATTGTCGAGCTTTCGCAACTCGTCCCGGGTGCGCAGTCCGTTCTGCGCCAGCGACGACATCAGCGCGGCACGGCCGGCGCTGTCGGCGCGGAGGAGCCCCTCGAAGTTGAATTCGAAATAGATGCCGGCGGCCCTGTCGGTCGGCGTGACCAGGCGCGTGTTTACGGCTGATTCGATGCGCTTTAGGTAGGCCCGCAGACCAAGGATCAGCCAGCCGAGGATGATCTGTTCGACGCCGGAACCCCACATCGTCTGGCCTTCCGAGGCATGGCCGACGAGAATTGGCGGCACACCCATCCAGCGGCAGACATCTTCCACGGAGAAGCCGCGCGCCATGATCAGTTCGGCATCGCGAGGCGTGATGTTGAGCGACTGCCAATCGAAGCCCGGCGGCATGATGATGCCCGAGCCCTGGCCTTCGTGGCCCTCGAAAGGCTTGACGTAATTGTCCATGAACTGCTGGCGTTGATCCTTGTCCATCGTGACCGGCGGCTTCCAGAACCCGCTGTTGCGAAGGCCCTTGGAAAACAGCCGGGCGGACGCCCGTTCCGCCGAGATGGCTGCGCCAAGCGAACGAGCGGCATAGGCGACGGGCGAAAGCCCCTCGTCCTCGTCGTTGGTGCGAATCCCTTGATGTGGAAGACCTTGTCTTTCGGCAGGTCTTCGTTCTTGCCGCGGTCATTGAACCTATAGAACAGCCGGTCCGACGAATCGCGCAGCGGTGTGGTGTTTTCGGCCTTCATCGGCTGCAGGGCCACCAGCCTGTCACCGATGAATTTTTTCTCGGCATACGAATTGCCGAAGTCGCAAAGCGGGGCGATACGCCCTTCCCAGAACTCCACCGCCGTCTGATCGGCATTCGGCGTGATCTGAAGGATCTCGTAGAGCCGATGGTCCTTTCGCGCCGTGCGCTGATCATTCGATGCTGTCGCGAAGACGCCGGCGGGCAAGGTGGAAATCGTCTCCGAGATCAGCCGCTTCGCCGCCCACCATGTCGACAGCTTCATGGCGCTGTCCGGCGTCACGTTCTGGCCGGAATCGTGGTCGAAGCCCCACATCATACGCCACTTGTCCAGATCGGAGGTGACGTTCAACCGGCCGGTGAGCCATTTCCAGATCGCCATCTACATCACCGCGGCCGGTTGTGAGAGCCATGAAGCAAGATCGACACGTGGCTTTGCCTCCGGGTTCCAGCTCATCAGGATCGCCGCGCAAAGCATGGCGATGACGGGATCGATCTTGGTCCGGCCGGCAGCCTGTTTGGTTGCCATGTTGCCGTTGCCCTTGACTTCGATTTTCACATTTCCGACCGACCAGGCCATCATGGCCGAGCCGTCATGGCTAATCGAATTGTCGCTCAACTTGTGCTCCAGGCCCCACAAGGCCGGAGACAATGCCGGACCCTGGCGCAGCCGGTGCAGCATCAGCCCTGTGATTTCCTTCAAGGCCAGCGCGTCGACGAAGGCGGCGATGTTGTTAGGATCGAAGCCGACCGCGTTCTTTTCAGGCAGCAGGCCGGCATCGAGCAGTCGTTCGGCAATCGCCGCGATTTTCGCCACATAGGCCGAAACCTCGCACAGCGTGAGCGAGCCTTCCTCGACGAAGCCGAGCAGCCGCGGCGCAATCTCCTTACGGATTTCAAGCACCTTCGGATGCGCGAATGCATGGGTCCAGACCAGCCAGCGTCGCGTCACCTTCTCGCGACCGATGACGCAGACGCCGAACAGATCGTCGAGACCGCCGCCATCGGCGCCGACCACGGCCACTTCAGAGCGCCGAATCAGCTCTTCCAGCGTCAGCGTCTCGTCGGCGCATTCTTCCCAATATTCGGCACCGCGCCAGCCGTCGCCGGCGATGCCGACGCCGATCTCGATATTGAGATGCTGGCTGGCCCAGATCTGTTCCGTCTCGGCTGTCGCCGAGCCGTTGTTCTCGTAGTCCTCGATCAGGCGCTGCGGGCTGATCGAGCGGCCGATGTTCGGCAGCAGGTATTTCCAGTGTTTGCGATCGCGCCAGAACGTCTGGTCGCGCTGCTGCTCGGGAGGAAACTCGTATAGGACCGGCAGCATGATCGGCGCCTGGCCGCCCCTGCCGTCGCGTATCTTGCGCGCCTTGTCGAGTTCCGTCTTCCAGATACCGGCCGGCTGTTCGTCCGACTGTGTCGTGATCATCAGCAGTTGGCCACCCTGCATGGTGATGCCGCCGCCCCTGATCTGCTGCATGACCGCCGCGGCCTTCGCTTTCTTGCCCAGCTCGTGCACCTCGTCGATGATCGTCAGGATCGGTATTTCGCCGGTGACGATCGAGGTGTCGAAGGATTTGACGTCGAGCTTCGTGCCGGTCTTGCGGCGCTCGATGCATTTCAGGTGATCCTGCACCTTGAAGATGGCATCGAGCCGAGGATCGAGCCTGATCATGCCCTGCGCCTGGTCGAAACACCGTTCCGAGATGTTCTGGCTGGGCGCGACGATCAGCATCTGTCGGTTCGGCGCTTCCTCCATGAACAGCGCGGTCAGGCCGAGGGCGGCGACATAGGTCGTCTTCGAATTCTTCTTGGGAACCATGCAAAGCAGTTCCCAGACCAGGCGCTGCTTGGTGTCCGGATCCTCGCTCGCCAGGAAGGCGCACAGGATATCGCGGAACCATTCGCCACAGGCCTCAGACAGCGGCGGATTGCCGGGCACGTCTGGCAGCTTCAGCCTGTTGAAGAAAGCCAGCGCCTTGGCCGCCTTCTCCTGGTTGAGCGGGACATCGGCCATTGGCGTCTGTCCGGCCTTGATACGCTCCCACCAATCTGGACAGGCGAACCGCGGCAACGCCTCAATGGCGAGCATTTTGCGCGGCTGCTTCGCTTTCGAGCTCGGCCATCAGATCGGCGTCTGCGGCATGGGCGCGCTGCTCGTCGATCATCTTCTTGCCAACCTTGTCTTTCGATGCCGCCGGCTGGTCGCTGCCCTTGCCCATGGAAGCCTCGATCGTCATGCGGTCGTTGCGGTCGATCATGGCGCCGAGTTCACGCAAGGCCGTGACGTTGCCGGCATTGGCTTGCTCGAGGGCGATCTCAAACCGCCTGGCATCGAGCCGATCGCGCATTGCGTCGCGCTCTTTCATGTCGGCTCTAAAATACCGCTTCAACGTCGCCGGCGAGATGCCAAGAGCGTTGGCGATCCGGATGTTGACCCAGCCCAGCGCCATCAACAGCTTGACTTTGTTGCGATCTTTTTCGGTCGGCTCATACGGCGGACGGCCGCGGTTACCGAAGCCCTCACGAACCGGCTGACCGAACAGGTCAAAATTCGGCTCCATCAGAAAAAAATCTCCGAATGTGGGGGACGCGGGTCCGGCGGGGAGGGGCTTCCGGACTTTCGACCCGCCCCCCCGGTTGGTCGGCGATGGTCAGTACCAGACGCCTCGATGTTGCAGGCTGACCTGCTCGGCCTTCTGCGCTTCGCTGTCGTGCCATTCCTTGGACACGGCTATCAGGTTGTCTTCATCCCAGAACAGCACCTCGTCGCCACGATGTTCCTTGTCGTGGTGGATGACTGGGCTGTTCGGGGCAGGGTGCTTGCCGATCAGCAGCACGCCTGTCTTGCGGCAGGTGTACATGTCGCGAAGCAGGATGCGCTGCCGCACCTGCTGCCAGCGTGCGGTCTTATACCAGCGCCGCCAAGGCGCTGTGTTGCTGCTCATTGTCTGGAATCTTTTCCATTGCGGTGAAGCTGCTCGCTTCACCTGGGTCCGCCTGGCGCTTCCCTCATCCTCACTGGGATGGGTGCGAACACAGCCTCGGAAGCGAATGTGCTTCACGGTTCGGATCGTCCTAGGACGGACTCGCTATTCTGTCTTGCTGAGATTCGCAAGGGGGATCATCGCCGACACGGTGCCGCCGAACAGCATTATGTCGACCCAGAGGGAGGCGTCATTAGCCTCCCGCGATACCGTGCCTTTGCGACCAGCCAATGCGCCATCGGTCACCGTCACTCGATCACCTTCGGCTATAGGCTTGCGCCTCTTCATCTCCTCGGCTGCAAGCTTGCGGCGCTCACGCTCTGAGAGCTTGAGGAAAGCACGAAAGCCATTGATATCGCTTTCCGAAACAGGCTTTGGCTGCATCCATCCGCCGACGATGTCGACAACCTCATCCACTGCCTTGATGCCGATCAGAACACGGTCGGTGTCCGAGACGTAGATCATCAGATAACCGGGCAAAGCAGGGTTGTCCTGTTCTTCCCGCTTGGCCTTGGAACGACCTCCGCGGCGCTTGGGCTGTGTGCTGTCGACCGGCAACCACGTTTCCACGAAGAGTTTCCGCAGAGCTTCATCCACAGCATTTTCATGACCAACCGAAACGCGAAGAACGTACCAGCAGCGCACCGGTCCTGATTCGCCGGCTCCCGCCAGCAGCGCTTGTGCCCTTCGGCTCATGCCCTGCTGCCTGTCCGATTCGGCATAGCAGCGGTCGAGATTGATCACTTCCGCATCACTCAGCCGCTTCACGTCCGCCCGCATCATGGTTTCCTCGCACCGCTTGTTCAAACGTTTCCAATCCTGCCGGCCCGCCAGCCGGCATCCACACCCATTCGACGTGTCCCGGTGCAGGCAGCCAGGGCCAGCCGCGCCGATGGTGCTCGACCTCCCACTCCGTCCAGCGATCGGTGCCGACACGGACCTGCTCCATCATCTCGGCCAAGGGCTGCAGCGTTGCCGCCACCGTCACGCCACCGCCGAAGCGGGCACGGTCGTGCATGGCGTTCACCGCTGGCCATCCGTGCTTGGCCTGACGCTCCAGCTGCAGCGCTTCGCCGTCCATGGTGCCGGCCGCAATTGCGTCCTGCTGGAACCGCGTCATTGGCGGCATGGCGGCTTTCGGCCCGGTCAGCAGTTGCTTCATCCGGGCTGCCTGCCACAGCTTGCCGAAGGGTGCCGCGGTGGCTTCTTGCGCCGGCGCCGTCGCTGCGGCCAGACGCGGCAGGAACGGCACCCACATGCGGTCCTTGATGAAGGTGGCCACGGCGCAGGCCTGCTTGACGCCGGCCTTGCGGCACTCGGCCAGGAACAGCGGCACGCACGGTGCGCACTCGGCTTGGTCGGCGGCGGAAAGCTTGAACCACTCGGCCAGCATCGGCGGCTTGGGCGAGACGTCGAAACGGTCCCATCCCTTGAACGATTTGTAGAAAAGCGCCTCTGATCTTCGTCGATCCTCGCGCTCGCGCTCTCTCTCAAAACTACTGTCAGGTTTTGCTAAACCATCAGTATTTACTAGTGTTGGATTCACCGTCGACGGCATCACCGTCGACGGGTTTTCAGTCTGCGGCAAAGATGCAACACCTTCGCCGGCGGCACTGTCGCGAAGCTCGCGCGGCTCGTCGAAGATGACCAGCGAAAGCTTGCCGAATCGCCCGTCTTCGCGCTCCTGTTCCTTGTCGGCATAGCCGTGCTTGACCAACTCGTTGACGATCTTGCGCGCCTTGTCGCGCCCGCAGCCGCCGCGCCTGGCGATGTCGCCGAGAATGACGGTCCAGTTGTCCGGCTTCGACAGGAGATAGCCCAGCAGCCAGCGCGCCTCCATGGAGAGGCGCACATCTTCGAACACGTGGTTCGGCACCGTGGTGTAGCGGGCATTGCGGACGCCGCGCCGGATGGTGGCTTCCTCGCTCATGCCGCCCTCCGATTGGACAGCGGCAACGGCATCTGCCAAGGGGCAGGAGGTAGCGCGATGGCAATTCCGACAGCATCACAGTAGCGAGCTGCTTCGGTCCAGGAATTGGCATTACGGCCTTGTTTGCGCGCCGCATCGCTCCAGGCCATGCTGTCGGCGCTGTAGAGCAGGGCTCTGACGCCGGGATGGCTGAGCGCGGTGAGCTTGATGCCGAAGCCATGCAGCCGCAGATCGGCCCGCGCGGCATGGATGGCGCTCAGCACCTCGACGATGCGTGCCGGGTCGCCATTGCGCTTGCACACCGAGCCGACACCGACCCACATGTCGGGTTTCAGCCGGTCGCCATACATCTCGATGTGCCGGACATAGTCCTCGGGCGCATAGCCCTGCAGGACCGGCAGGATCGGAAACGGCAAATCTTCCGCGACCAGTAAGTCGTAGCGCTCGATGGTCAGCTTCTGGTGTTCGATTATGGTCAGGCCGGTGCTTTCCAGCGCAATCGGCTCGCACATGTAATCCTGCGCCACGGCGCCAACGATGGTGGCGACGCCATCGGCATGAAGACGGCGCAGTGCGGCGGCGTATTCGGCCACGCTGCTGCGATAGCCGCCATGCTTAACCACCTCGGTAAAAGC
>NZ_RZRK01000799.1:0-2757 GCF_003997835.1 Mesorhizobium sp. M7A.F.Ca.CA.004.12.1.1 | reverse complement strand
CGATCTGGTCTCGTATGCCTTCCTTCTCGTGGAACCGGCGATCAACATCCAGATCTGGCGCCCTGATGGCAGCGAGGTTGGGGCCGGGGAAACCATTGCAAGATTGTCCGGACCCGCACGAGGCCTGCTCACGGCCGAACGCACGGCCCTCAATTTCTTATGCCGGCTGAGCGGCATTGCCACTGCCACAGCGGCCATGGTTGAGGCCGTGCGCGGTCACAAGGCGAGGATTGTATCGACGCGAAAGACGACGCCCGGGCTGCGGGCATTGGAGAAATACGCCGTGCGCGTCGGCGGCGGTGCCAATCACCGGTTCGGCCTCGATGACGGCGTGCTCATAAAGGACAACCACATCGCGATCGCCGGCGATATCCGCACAGCAATAGAGCGGGCGCGCGCCGCAGCAGGGCATATGGTGAAGGTCGAGGTCGAGGTCGACACGCTGAAGCAGCTCGATGCAGCGCTCGCGATTGGTGTTGACGCGGTGCTGCTCGACAATATGTCGGTCGAGGATCTTGCCCGCGCGGTTTCTATAGTGGATGGCCGTACGATCACCGAGGCGTCCGGTCGGGTGATGCCGAAAACGGCGGCGGCGATTGCGGCGACCGGTGTCGATCTCATCTCCATGGGTTGGCTGACGCACAGCGCCCCGATCCTCGACATCGGCCTGGACATGCCGGACCACCAGAACATCTGCAAGCACTTGAACTGAGGATTACGGCGTGAGGAGCAACATCAGCTCGGCAGGCGTAGGAGGTGCTGGAAAGACGTGCCGCAGCTCGCCTTTAGCGAGTGCGCCCCAAAGCCAAGAAGGCGTACCGGACTAGCAAACAAAGGTTTGACGATGACGATTGGAATGAACTCGGAGTTCGACGTGAACCAGACCATGCAATTGGTCGATGGAACGCCTCCGCGATGGAACCGCAAAGAGGCCGAGGCCATCTACGGCATGCCATTCAACGATCTGCTGTTCCTAGCTCAGACGATCCACCGCCAGAACTTCGATCGAAACCGAGTGCAGCTGTCGCGGCTCCTTAGCATCAAGACCGGCGGGTGCCCTGAAGATTGCGGCTATTGCAGCCAGTCTGCGCATTACGAAACCGGTGTGAAGGCGTCGAAGCTGGTGGACGTCAAGCATGTCATCGACGAAGCGGCCAAGGCGCGTGATGGCGGCGCAACGCGCTATTGCATGGGCGCGGCGTGGCGAATTCCCAAGGAGCGCGACATGGACGTTGTGGTCGCCATGATTGAGGGCGTCAAGGCCCTCGGCATGGAGACCTGCATGACGCTCGGCATGCTCGATCTTGAGCAAGCTGCTCGCCTGAAGCAGGCCGGTCTCGACTACTATAACCACAACATCGATACCTCTGAGCGCTACTATGGCGAGGTTATTTCAACCAGGACTTTTGCCGACCGGCTGGAAACGCTTGGGCACGTGCGCGCGGTTGGGATGAAAGTCTGCTGCGGCGGCATTGTCGGGATGGGAGAAGAAAAGACCGATCGCATCGACATGCTGGTCACGCTCGCGAACCTGCCCGAGCCGCCGGAAAGCGTGCCGATCAACATGCTTATTCCCATCGAAGGCACGCCGCTTGCCGCGGCCGACGCCATCGATCCGATCGATTTCGTCCGCATCGTTGCGCTCGCGCGGGTGATGATGCCGAAATCCTATGTAAGGCTGTCCGCCGGCAGGACGGCGATGAGCGACGAAACGCAGGCGCTGTGCTTCTTTGCCGGCGCCAATTCGATCTTTGTCGGCGACACGCTGCTGACGGCGGGAAATCCCGGCGAGGACAAGGATACCCTTCTGTTCCGGCGCCTCGGCATTGAGCCTATGGAACTCGCCACGCAATGAAGGAGGCAATTCTTGCCCGCTATGACGCAACCTTGCGGGGACTGGGGCGCAAGGACCGGTTACGGACGCTCGCACCGCGCGCCGGGCTCGACTTCTCGTCGAACGACTATATCGGACTTGCCGCCTCCAAAAGACTCGGCGATGCGGTTTCGACGGCGATTGCGCGGGGCACGCCAGTGGGCGCAACCGGATCGCGGCTGTTGCGCGGCAATGCACCGGAACATGAGCAACTGGAGGCGGACGCAGCGGCATTTTTCGGAGCCGAGCGTGCACTGTTCTTCGGCAGCGGCTATATCGCCAACTTCGCTCTGCTGACGGCCCTGCCGCAGAAAGGCGACCTGCTGGTCCTCGACGAGCTCGCTCATGCCAGCATGCATGAGGGTGCCCAAGCCGGGCGCGCTGAGTTCAAGCTGGCCGCGCACAACGACGTCGACGCTGTCGAGGACGCAATCACCCGCTGGCGCGCCGAAGGCGGCATGGGGCGGGTGTGGATCGCCTTCGAAAGCCTTTACAGCATGGATGGCGACCGTGCGCCGATGGAGAGCCTGGTCGCGCTGGCTGATCGGTACCAGGCATTCATCGTCGTCGATGAAGCGCATGCCACCGGCGTCTGGGGGCCGTACGGCCGGGGACTGGCCGCCGCGTATGAAGGCCGCGACAACATCGTCACGCTCCACACATGCGGCAAGGCGCTTGGCGCATCCGGCGCGCTCGTTACCGGACCGCGAACACTCTGCGACTATCTTATCAACCGGTGCCGGCCATTCATCTATGCGACCGCACCATCGCCGCTGATGGCAGTCGTGGCACGTGAGGCGCTGACTATTCTGTCTGACGAGCCTATGCGTCGTGCTCAGTTGCACGAGCGTGTCGCTTTCGCGAGCCGGCAATTGGCCGAACGC
>NZ_RZRK01000798.1:0-2757 GCF_003997835.1 Mesorhizobium sp. M7A.F.Ca.CA.004.12.1.1 | reverse complement strand
CCAGAACACGGAGCCACGGCCGATCTCGCTTTCGACGCCGATCTTGCCTGCCATCAGGTCGACGAGGCGGGCGGCGATGGCCAAGCCCAGCCCCGTGCCCTCATGGCGGCGGGTGGACGAGCCGTCCACTTGCGCGAATTTCTCGAACACGTTCTGCAGTTTCTCGGCCGGTATGCCGATGCCGGTGTCTTCGACGCGGACCTTGAGCTGGACCACGTCGTTGACGATCTCGCCGCCGACATCGATCAGCACATGACCCTTCTCGGTGAACTTCACGGCATTGCCGAGCAGGTTGGTGATGATCTGCCGGAAGCGGCCGGCGTCGCCGACGACATGGGCCGGCAGGCGCGGGTCGACACGCACGATCAGTTCGAGGTTCTTTTCGGCGACGCGCGCCGAGACCAGCGTCGCCACATCCTCGACCGCCTCGGAAAGGCGGAAGGGAGCAGGGTCGAGAGTGAGTTGCCCGGCATTGATCTTGGAGAAATCGAGGATGTCGTTGATGATGGTGAGCAGCGCGTTGCCGGATTTGACGATGACGTCGGTGAAGGTCTTCTGGCGCGGGGTCAGATCGGTCTTGGCCAGCAGTTCGGCCATGCCGAGCACACCGTTCATCGGCGTGCGTATTTCGTGGCTCATATTGGCCAGGAATTCCGATTTGGCGCGGTCGGCGGCCTCGGCCTTGAACAGGGATTCGGCGGATTCGGCAAAGGCGCGGCGGATTGCCACTTCCATCGGGCGGAAGATCCAGAAGGCGACGATGGCAAGTGCCGCGAACAGGATGCCGCTCGCCCACAGCAGCAGCCTGTCGCTTGAGGCATCGGCCAGGTGGCGCTCATCATCCATGGCGGTGCGGACGCGGACCAGCATCGGCTGGGCGAACAGGTCGTTCTGGTTGCGGATTTCGCGATAGCTCCACTCGTCGACCTTTTGCGCCATCGACATCAGGTTGAAATTGCGCACCATGTCGCGCGGCGACCAGAACAGATCGCCGTTGACGGAAGCGGACTGGAGTTCGTTGACGGTCTTGATCGACAGCCGCGGCTTGATCGCCGCAAGCTGGGCGGTCAGCGTCTCGATCTCGCCGGTCAGGCGCTCCGAATGGCCGCGCGCCGATGTGGTCAGGGCATCGCGTGTCTCCGCCCGCCAGGCGGTGCCGGTGGTCTCGGCGAAGCTGGTCGCGTTGCGCAGGTCGCGGGTGAAGATGACGAGATTGCTGCTCAGCGCATCGATGTCGCGGCGAAAGGAATTGACGCGGTCAAGCGCAATCACGATACCGGCGGAAGCCAGCGCGAAGATCAGCAACCCTGAAATATAGCGGATCCGGACCGACCGGATGAAGGACGAATATTCAGGCATGCGCAACCCCAACACATACGCACCATTTTAATGGCCGGGATTACGCTTCATTTACATTAAAATTTCGTTCGTGAGAGGGCAGGCAGGCCATGCGAACCGCCGGATGGACAGCGCGCCTAGACCGCTTCCACGACGAGGGCGCGGATGCGGCCACGCACCGGGCCTTCCCCGAACCGTTTCCCAAGGGCATTCGCCACGTATCGCGTCGCCTCCTCCAGCGAGCCGCCGCGCGCCTCGATCTCAGCCCGCAGGGGTGTGCCCTGGCAATAGGCCGTGGCCGCCTCATATGGCGACGAAGCGGCGCTGACGGCATCCAGCGGCTCTATGGTGATGTTACCGAAGCCGGCGGCATGAAGGTCGGCGCGGATGACGTCCGCATCGTGATAGCCGTGCGGCGTCCTCGCCATGAAGCGCGGCGGATCGGCCGGGAAAAAATGGCCGAGCGCCCGCGTCACTTCCTCGGCGAACTCGTTGTCGTCGATGGCACTCCAGACGTTGAACAGGAAGTGCCCGCCCGGCCGCATCACCCGCCGCGCTTGGCCGTAGGCGCCCACCCGATCGGGGAAGAACATCGCGCCAAACTGGCAAACCACGGCGTCGAACTCTGCGTCCTCGAAGGGCAGCGCCTGGGCGTCGGCCTGCCGCCAGGTGATCCGAGGATCGTCCGCCATCCGCGTGCGCGCGTGGTCGAGCATGGGCTGGTTGAGGTCGGTGACCACGATGCGGGCTTGCGCCGGCAACTTTGCTGCCATCGCACGTGTCACCACACCGGTGCCCGCCGCCACTTCGAGCACCGATTGCGGCCCGAGCTTCGACACCCGCTCTGCCAGATCCCGTGCATACGGCTCGAAGATCAGCGGCACCATCGCCCGGTCGTAGACCTCGGCAATGGAACCGCTGAACAGCTTGTCGGTGGTCGACATGGCACCCCTCCAACTCTACCCGCACCGCGTGCGTGCCGTGCGGATGGCAAAGCGATGTCGATCCTCTGCCTCGGCAGGCTTCCGCTCAAGTTCTATTTCTGAATTGGCCGGCGGAGGATGAGCGAACTTTAGTCAGCTCGATATCTCGGCTGGCGCCAACCTCAACTGGTGCGGGTCGCCACGAACGTTGCCGCTTCTTTCAGCAACTGGGCGTCGTCGCCATAAGGATCAAGCAGTGCATGCGCCTGCTCGACGAGGCCGTGCAACTGGTTGCGAGCCCAATTCGCACCATGCAAGGCCACCAGCGTCGCCTTGCCGGCGGCGGCGTCCTTGCCGGTTGCCTTGCCCATCTGGCTGGCATCGGCGGTCAAATCGAGCAGGTCGTCGGCAAGCTGGAAGGCAAGACCGATCGCCGAGCCGAATTCGGCCAGCCGCTCGCGGTCATCGGCCGGGGCGCCGGCGATGAGGGCACCTG
>NZ_RZRK01000797.1:0-2758 GCF_003997835.1 Mesorhizobium sp. M7A.F.Ca.CA.004.12.1.1 | reverse complement strand
ATATCGGTTAGCGGGCTTCGAGCCGGCCGGATTTCAAACCAGGGAGAGTCTTCCATGACGCGCATAGGTTTTGCATCGAGGGCGATCACCATTGGGGGTTTTGCGGCGATGTTGATGGCGGCGGTGCCGGCAGCACATGCGGAAGACAAGGTGGTGGTGTTTGCCGCGGCCAGCCTCAAGGATGCGCTCGACGCCGTGAACAAGGCCTGCGAGGCCGATGTCGGCGAGGCGGCGACCGTCTCCTATGCCGCGAGCTCGGCGCTGGCCAAGCAGATCGAGGGCGGGGCGCCTGCCGACGTCTTCATCTCGGCCGACCTCGACTGGATGAAATATCTCTCCGACAAGAAGCTGACCAAGCCGGACACCGAAGTGAAGCTGCTCGGCAATCAGATCGTGCTGGTGGCGCCGAAGGACTCGGCGGTCGACACCAGGATCGAGAAGGGCTTCGACCTCGCCAAGCTGATCGGCGACGGCAAGCTCGCCATGGGCGATTTCAAGGCGGTGCCGGCCGGCAAATACGGCAAGGCCGCACTTGAATCGCTCGGCGTCTGGTCCTCGGTCGAGGGCAAGGTGGCGCAGGCCGAAAACGTGCGCGCGGCGCTGAAGCTGGTTTCGACGGGCGAAGCCGCCCTTGGCATTGTCTATGCCACCGACGCGCATGCCGAAAAGGGCGTCAAGGTGGTCGGCACCTTCCCGGAGGATTCGCATCCGCCGATCATCTATCCGGTTGCCCAGACCGCCGATTCGAAGGACAAGGATACGCGGGCTTTCCTGAAATGCCTGCAGTCGGCCAAGGCGGCCGCGCTGTTCAAGGATCAGGGATTTACCGTGCTCGCGCCGAGCAACTGAGTTCCAAGGGGCACAATGAACTGGCTGCTGGACCTCACTCCCGACGAATGGAATGCGGTCCGGCTGTCCATCAAGGTGGCAATGGTGGCGATGCTTGCCAGCCTGCCGCCGGGCATCTTGATCGCGCTGCTGCTTGCCCGGGGACAATTCTGGGGCAAGACCGTTCTCAACGGGCTGGTGCATCTCCCGCTGATCCTGCCGCCCGTGGTGACCGGCTACCTGCTGCTGCTGACCTTCGGCCGGCGCGGCCCGGCCGGCGCCTTCCTGGCAGAGCATTTCGGCATTGTCTTCTCCTTCCGCTGGACAGGTGCGGCGCTGGCCTGCGGCGTCATGGGCTTTCCCCTGATGGTGCGGGCGATCCGGCTGTCGATCGAGGCGGTGGACCGCAAGATGGAAGCGGCGGCGGGAACGCTCGGCGCCAATCCGCTCTGGGTGTTCGTCACCATCACGCTGCCCCTGATCCTGCCCGGGCTGATCGCCGGCGCCATCCTGGCCTTCGCCAAGGCGATGGGCGAGTTCGGCGCCACCATCACCTTCGTCTCCAACATTCCCAATGAGACGCAGACATTGCCGTCGGCGATCTACACCTTCACGCAGGTGCCGGGTGGCGATGAAGGGGCGCTCCGCCTGACGCTGATCTCCATCGTCATCTCCATGGCAGCACTTGTGGCTTCGGAGGTGCTGGCGCGGCGTGTCGGCCGGCGACTGGACATCGAATGAGCGTTCTCGTCGACATCAGTCATCGGCTGGGTGGTTTCGCCATCGACGCCCGCTTCGAAAGCGCCGGGCGGCTGACGGCGCTGTTCGGCGCGTCTGGGTCGGGCAAGACGACACTGATCAACATGATTGCCGGGCTGATCCGGCCCGACAGGGGACGCATCGAGGTCGACGGCCGTGTGCTGGTCGATACCGGTGCCGGCATTTTCGTGCCGAAGCACAAGCGCCGCATCGGCATGGTGTTCCAGGACGCACGGCTGTTTCCGCATTTGAGCGTTGCCGGCAATCTTCGCTACGGCCGCTGGTTCACGCCGCCGGCGGAGCGCTACGCCGATATCGATGCCGTCGTCGACCTGCTCGGCATCGGGCCGCTCATGAACAGGCGGCCGGCAAAGCTCTCGGGCGGCGAGAAACAGCGCGTGGCGATCGGCCGGGCATTGCTTGCCAGCCCCAGACTGCTGCTCATGGACGAACCGCTGGCCTCGCTCGACGAAGCGCGCAAGGCCGAAATCCTGCCCTATGTCGAAAGGCTGCGCGACGAGACGAAAATCCCGATCGTCTATGTCAGTCATTCGGTCGCCGAAGTGGCGAGGCTGGCCAGCGACGTGGTGATGCTGGCACAGGGCAATGTCGTTGCCAGCGGGCCGACCGAGGCGGTGATGCAAAGGCTCGACCTGTTGCCGGCAGAGGAGCGCGGCGAGGGGGGCGCCGTGCTGGACACCAGGGTGCTGCATCACGACGAGGCTTTCGGCATGACCGTGCTCGGCTCGGCCGCGGGCGAGCTCCGGGTGCCACAGCTGGCGATGAAGGCAGGTACGCCGGTGCGCATCCGTATTCGCGCCCGCGATGTGATGATCGCCACCGAAAAGCCGACGGGTCTCAGCGCGCTCAACATCCTGCCGGGGACCATTACCGCGATGAGCCCGGGCGAAGGGCCCGCGGTCGAGGTCGGTATCGACTGCAATGGCGCAACCGTGCTTGCCCGCATCACCGAACAGTCGCGGCAGGCGCTGAAGCTTCATCTTGGCGGCAAGGTTTTCGCGGTGATCAAGACGGTGAGCTTCGATCGGGCAAACACCGGCGCCGGCCTGCCCGCCGAGGCGGATGGATGATCCCGCTATGTCTTTTTGGAATAGCGGTTTCGCCAGGGAGCTTCTAGTATGAGGTTGGGTTGTGACCGCGGAGAGCAAAG
>NZ_RZRK01000796.1:0-2770 GCF_003997835.1 Mesorhizobium sp. M7A.F.Ca.CA.004.12.1.1 | reverse complement strand
CTCCAGGGCTTCGCGGTGACCTGATTTCAGGATGCGGGCGACGATGTAGATACCGAATGCCTTCATCACCATGTAGGCGACGACATAGATGGCGATCAGCCGCCAGTTCGCCGCGACCACATGCAGGTCGAGCGACATGCCTACCGCGAGAAAGAACAGGCCAAGCAGGATGCCGCGGAAGGGTTCGATGTCGGCTTCGAGTTGGTGGCGGAAGGTCGATTCAGACAAAAGCACGCCGGCCAGGAAGGCACCCATCGCCATCGACAGGCCGCTGAGCTGCATGGCGAGGGCGGAGCCAAGGACGACCAGAAGTGCCGCCGCCGTCATCACCTCGCGGGCACGGGCATCCGCCAGGATGCGGAAGAACGGGTTGAGCAGATAACGGCCGGCCACCACCAGGCCGATGATCGCGGCAAGGCCGATGCCGATTTCGGTCAGCCGCTCCATCAGGCTGGTGTCGGTACCGCCGGGCGCCAGGAACGCGATCAGGGCCAGCAGCGGCACGATGGCAAGATCCTCGAGCAGCAGGACCGATACGATGCGCTGGCCTTTCGGTGCGGCGATTTCACCGCGTTCCTCCAGGAGTTGCATGACGATCGCCGTCGAGGTCAGCACGAAGCCGGCGCCGGCGACGAAGGATTGCGCGATCGGAAACCCTCCAGCCATGCCGACACCGGTCAGCAGAAGCGCGCAGACGCCGACCTGCAGCGCGCCGAGGCCGAAGATCTCACGGCGCAGGCCCCACAGCCGCGACGGCTGCATTTCCAGCCCGATGATGAACAGGAACATCACCACACCGAGCTCGGCGACATGAAGAATGGCTTCCGATTCGGAAAAGACGCCGAAGCCGAACGGACCGATCACCACGCCGGCGGCCAGATAGCCGAGGATCGAGCCAAGGCCCATGCGCTTGAAGATCGGAACGGCAACGACGCCGGCAGCAAGCAGTGCCACCACCTGAACCAGATCACTGCCCGATGCTTCCGCCGCCATGCCTCTTGTCCCTGTGTCTAGCAGAAACTCCTTGCATGCAGTTGGAGTGGGAGGCAAGGCGAGAAATCTGCCGGGAAGGGTAGGGCGCCGCTGCAACGATTCACCTGGTGGAACAACGGTCCCCGCTTGCCTGCCGGACGTTCGGCATCTATATCAGGTATATGCCTGACTATTCGTCCCGTCCGTCTTCGACGCCACATATCCCGATGGATGCGCTCAGCGAAGTTCTGCAAGACTTTCGCTTGAGTGGTGTCAACTATGGCCGCTGCGAGCTCCGGCACCCATGGAGCATAGACTTTCCGCAACAACAGCTGCTTCGGTTTCACTTTGTCGGCCAGGGCCCGTGCTGGATTCATACTGAATCGCAAGGCTGGCAGGAGTTGCGCGATGGCGATCTGGTGCTGCTGCCGCAAGGCATCGCCCATCGGCTGGCGAGCGCGCCGGACGTTGCAGGGGACTCGCTCGAAGGTTGCCAGGTGATCAAGTTGGGGGGCAACGTCTGCGAAGTGGTACGGCAAGGAACGGGCGCCACGAGCACCCTTTTCTGCGGCTCCATGGCCTTGGACTCCTATGCGCTCAACCCATTGATAACGTTGATGCCGCCCGTCATCAAGGGTTGCGACGTGGCCGGCAATGACCCGGTCGTCGGTCCTTTGCTGGCGGCCATGACGGTGGAGGCCTCGCAACCGCAGATGGGCAGCGCCACGATTCTGTCGCGTATGGCCGACTTGCTGACGGCCCGGCTCATACGCTGCTGGGTCAATTGCAACGGAGCCTCGACCACCGGTTGGCTCGCAGCCATCCGCGACCCCCATATAGGCCGCGCTTTGGCGGCCATGCACCGCGACCCCGGCCACAACTGGACGCTGGGAAGCCTGGCCGGCGTGGCAGGCCAATCGCGTTCGATTTTCGCCGAGCGTTTCAGTGCGGTATTGGGGGAGGGTGCCGCACACTATCTCGCCCGCCTGCGTATGCAGCTTGCCCGCGAATTGCTGGGCCAAAACGGCTTGTCGGTTGCCGAAGTCGCTACCCGTTTGGGCTATGATTCCGAGGCATCCTTCGCGCGCGCGTTCAAGCGCATCACCAATGTCTCGCCGGGCGTTGTGCGCCGCACAATTCCCGGACGAATGGATATGAATTTCGGATTCTAAGATACATATCATCCGAGCGGACTCGCCTATTTAAGACCTCCAAACTTTGGAGATCTTTCCGTGACTGACACAACATTACAGATTGAAGACGCCGCGATTGGCCTTGATGCCGATGCACCAGCCGCGTGGAGTTCAGCCACCTGGTTCGCGGTCATTTCATTGGCGGCCACCAGCTTTGCCCTGGTGTCGGCCGAATTCCTGCCCGCAGGTCTGCTGACGCCAATGGCACGCGATCTCGGCATCAGCGAGGGGACGGCCGGCCAGGTCGTCACCGCCACCGCTTCCGTCGGCGCCGTGACGGCCATGTTGAGCAATGTTCTCATCGGCCGCTTGAACCGCAAGGCGGTGCTGGTTGGTCTCAGCGCTCTTGCGGTCGGTTCCAATATCCTGGCGGCGCTGGCGACCGATTTCTGGCTGTTGCTGTTGGGCCGGGCCGGGCTGGGCATCGCTCTCAGCGCTTTCTGGGCACTTTCGGTCGCCGTCGTGGCGAGGCTGGTTGGCGCCAATGCGACAGGTCGGGGCATGGCGATCGTCACCCTCGGCGTCTCGCTTGCCACCATTGCCGCACCGTCGATGGGCGCGTTGATCAGTGACTGGATAGGGTGGCGCAGTGCCATGGCCATGAC
>NZ_RZRK01000795.1:0-2773 GCF_003997835.1 Mesorhizobium sp. M7A.F.Ca.CA.004.12.1.1 | reverse complement strand
GGCCAAGGCTGACGGCGGCGCCCACAAGGTCAAGACGGTCGGCGGCTGCGAGCTGTCGCTCAAGGCCGACGGCGGCAAGGTCACCGTCACCGACGAGAGCGGCAATGTCGCCAATGTGACGATCGCCGATGTCGAACAGTCCAATGGCGTCATCCACGTCATCGACAAGGTTCTTTTGCCGAAGATGTAACAAGGGGATTGCTGCCGGCGAACTGGCAGCAAGGGCCCTCCGTCGATTGCACGATCCCGCTACCGTGATCCGCAATTGACCCGCGCACTCCGCGCCGCCCATATTCGGATGTGGGAGGGCGCGGAGTGTTCGTTCGAGGGGGCTACCGTCACCGGCTTTTGATTTCCGCGCGGCGGTATAGTTTGGCAAAAGGACATCAGGAGGAACCGGTCATGAACCGTCGCGACTTTCTTTTGAGCGGTGCCGCCGCCATCGGCGTCGTCGGGGCCGCAGCAACGATGCTGCGCATGGGCGATCCGCAGGCAGCACAGGCCGCCGAAAAATTCGAAGTCACCAAGACCGACGCCGAGTGGAAAGCCATCCTGTCGCCGGCCGCCTTCGACGTGCTGCGCAAGGAAGGCACGGAGTATCCCGGCACCAGCCCGCTGCTCAACGAACACCGTAAGGGCATCTTCGCCTGTGCCGGCTGCGACCTGCCGGTCTATTCGTCGGAGACGAAATTCGATTCCGGCACCGGCTGGCCGAGCTTCTGGCAAGAGATCCCCAAGGCTATCGGCACGACCGTGGACCGCTCGCTCGGCATGACGCGCACCGAGGCGCATTGCCGCCGCTGCGGCGGCCATCTCGGCCACGTCTTCGACGACGGTCCGGCGCCGACCGGCCTGCGCCACTGCATCAACGGCGTCGCGCTGACCTTCAAGCCCGCCACAGCCTGACAAATTCCAACTGGATATGAAAAACTCCGGGCTTGCGGCCCGGAGTTTTTTGCGCGGTCAGAGCTTTTTCGGGCGTGGACTGGAGGAGCTTCCCGAAACAGCTGCCCACGTATCTCTGTCTTGTCGCAATTCCTGACGGAAAACCGCCTTACACTTTTCCTGGAATTGCTCCGGTATCAGTGGCCGCCGCCACCACCTCCACCCTCCGCCGCGGCCGGCTTGCGGATCAACATGGTGAACAGGCCAAGCGTCGCAAACAGCACCGTCAGCATGAAGAACACATCCATGAATGACAGCAGCGCCGCCTGCTGCTGGACCATGCCCGACAGCTTGGAGATGGCAGCACTTGTCGCATCCAGGCCGGGGGTTTGCTCGAAATTGAGCGTCATGTTCTGCAGCTTGGTCTGCGCGGCTTCACTGCCCCATTGCACATGCTCGGAGAGCCTTGCGTAGTGGAAGGCATTGCGGTCGATCAGCACGGTGTTGATCAGCGCGAGGCCAACCGCACCGCCAAGGTTGCGGGTGAGATTGAACAGGCCGGACGCATTCTTCAGCCGCTCGGGCGGCAAGGTGCCGAGCGCGATGTTGTTGATCGGCACCATGCACAGCATCATCGAACAGCCGCGCAGGATCTGCGGGATGAGCAGCTCGTTGAAATCCCAGTCGGCGGTCAGATGCGTCATCCACCAGGTGCCGGTGGCGAAGCCGAAGAAGCCGATCATCATCATCAGCCGCGGGTCCATCTTGTTCGACAGGATGCCCGAGATCGGCGCGGTGAAGAACATGGCCAGGCCGCTGACGAACAGCGCCTCGCCGATCATCATCGAATCGTAGCCACGGATGCGCCCGAGATACACCGGGTAGAGATAGGTCAGGCCGTAAAGGCCGATGCCGATGACGAAGGAAAACAGCGAGCCGAAGGCGAAGTTGATGTTGGTGAAGGCCTTCAGGTCGACGATCGGCTCCTCGGCGGTGAACACCCGCCAGAAGAACAGCACCGCGCCGATGGTCATGACAATGGCGCAGATGAAGACGCCCTGGTCCTGCAGCCAGTCATTGTTGGGGCCTTCCTCGAGCACATATTCCATGCAGCCCAGGAAAGCCGCCATGCCGGCGAGGCCCCACCAGTCGAACTTGCTGAACAGCTTGAGGTTGGGCTTGTCGAAGTCGATCAGCGTCCAGGCCGCCGCTGTCACCAGGATGCCGGGCACGACATTGACCAGGAACAGCCAGTGCCAGGACATGGCATGGCTGATATAGCCGCCGACAGTCGGGCCGATGGTCGGCGCCAACGTCGCCACCAGGCCGATCATCGGCGAGACGAAGGCGCGGCGCGAGGGCGGGAAGATGGTGAAGGCAGCGGCGAAGACGCTCGGTATCATGCCGCCGCCGATGAAGCCCTGGACGGCGCGGTAGACAATCATCTGGTCGATGTTGGTGGCAGTCGCCGCCAGCGCACTGGCCGCGGTGAAGCCCGCCGCCGAGATCGTGAACAGCACCCGCGTCGACAGCATCCGGCTGAGGAAGCCCGACAGCGGGATCATCACCACTTCGGCGATCAGATAGGCGGTCTGCACCCACGGGATTTCGTCGGAGCTGGCGCTCAGGCCGGCCTGGATTTCCGACAGCGAGGCGGAGACGATCTGGATATCGAGGATGGCCATGAACATGCCGAACACCATCGCCAGGAAGGCGATGACGCGCCGCGTCGAAATGGTGTCAGGCACAGCCGGCCTCGCCGGCGGCGCTCCTGCTGTCAGGGTTGCGGTTGCCATGGCATTGCTCCCGTCGCCGCTCAGTTCGCGGCCACTGGGCCCGACCCGGATGGGGCGGTGCGGCTGTCGACGTCGACGATGACGCTCAGGCC
>NZ_RZRK01000794.1:0-2774 GCF_003997835.1 Mesorhizobium sp. M7A.F.Ca.CA.004.12.1.1 | reverse complement strand
CCGCTTCTCCGTTCAAGCGCGCAGGCTGATCGCGTGTGTCAACACCGGCCTCTGATCGTGGCGAGACGAATGCAGCTCCTAGGCCGCCATGACAATCTCATTGAAGGTATCGAGATCGACATAGAAGACCTTGGTGATCTCCTCGATCAGATCGTCGTAATCGCAGCCCTGTGATCTCAAGATGTTGATGGCAGCGATGATATCGACACGTTCGATAAGCCGCCGCTTCTGGTAATCCTCGACGTAACGTTCCATGGCTGTCCCTTAGCCTGTGTGCCCAAACGCGTTTGAACGACAGAGATCGCAGGAGGGAAGCTAGGCAGCCTTGCTTGCGTGAAACTTGCCCGGCATTGGCCGTGCTCCTCGATCTGCGATAAACCAGACTGGTACGGAAGCGGCCGACTCACAAAAGCCTAGGAAAAGACTAGCACGCAGTTGCCGATGCACCAGAGAGGCTGGTGCAGGGCCGGAGAAATACTGGACTTGCCAAGGACTTCGGATCGTCAACTGAAGTGCGTTGGCGATTCTAGACCGTCAGGAACTTCCTGACATCAGCACGGTCCAGATCTTCCGCCGGACCGGTATGGACGATCACGCCACGGTCCATGATGTTGACCTCGTCGGCCAACTCGCGACAGAAATCGAGATATTGTTCGACCAGAAGCACGGCGATGCCGGCCTGGTCACGCAGGTAGCGGATGGCGCGGCCGATGTCCTTGATGATCGACGGCTGGATGCCCTCGGTCGGCTCGTCGAGCACCAGCAGTTTCGGCCGCATCACCAGCGCCCGTCCGATGGCGAGCTGCTGCTGCTGGCCGCCGGAAAGATCACCGCCGCGGCGGCCGAGCATCTGCTTCAGCACCGGGAACAATTCGAAGACATGCGCCGGAATGTTGCGGTCGGCCCGTTTCAGCGGCGCGAAGCCTGATTCCAGGTTCTCCCGCACGGTGAGCAGCGGAAAGACCTCCCTGCCCTGCGGTACGAATGCGATGCCCGACCGGGCGCGGTCATACGCCGCGCTCCGGTCGAGCGCCTTCCCCTCGAAGGCAACGCTTCCGCTCGTCAGCCGGTGGTGGCCGACGATCGATCTCATCAAACTGGTCTTGCCGACGCCGTTGCGGCCGAGCACGCAGGTGATCTTGCCGGCGCCCGCCTTCAGCGACACGCCGCGCAGCGCCTGGGCGGCGCCGTAGTGCAGCGTGGCATTGGAAACTTCGAGCATGTCAGCGCCTTTTCCAGAACCGCAGAAACGACAGATCGAAATGATGGAACTGCACCCGCCAGACCATGCTCATCTCCCCAGATAGACTTCGACGACACGCTCGTCGGCCGACACGAAATCGAGTGTGCCTTCCGAGAGCACCGAGCCCTCATGCAGGCAGGTGACCTTGACGCCGAGCTCGCGCACGAAATGCATGTCATGCTCGACGACGATGACCGAATGGTCGCGGGCGATATCCTTGAGCAGCCGCGCGGTCTCCTCGGTCTCGGCATCGGTCATGCCGGCGACCGGTTCGTCGACCAGAAGCAGTTTCGGGTCCTGCGCCAGGAGCATGCCGATCTCGAGCCACTGCTTTTGTCCATGGCTCAGATTGGCCGCCAATTCGTCACGCTTGTCGCCAAGCCGGATGATGCCGAGAATGTCATCGATCTGCCGCGTCTCGGCGGTCGAGCGGCGATGGAACAGCGCCGGGAAGATCGAGCGCGGTCCCTTCAGCGCCAACATCAGGTTTTCCTCGATCGTGTGGCTTTCGAACACGGTCGGCTTCTGAAACTTGCGGCCGATGCCCATCATGGCGATTTCGGCCTCGTCATGCTTGGTCAGATCGACCTGGCCGTCGAAGAACACGTCGCCTTCGTCGGGCCGCGTCTTGCCGGTGACGATGTCCATCATCGTCGTCTTGCCGGCGCCGTTGGGGCCGATGATGGCGCGCATCTCACCCTTGTCGAGCACCAGCGACAGATTGTTGATGGCGCGAAAACCATCGAAGGAGACCGAGACGCCGTCGAGATAAAGGATCGTGTTCGACTTTGACATGGTCGCTCACTCCGCCGGCTGCGGTTCGGGGTTGCTGGCTGACCAGTCGCCGGGCTTTCTCGCCTCGCTGCGAACGATTTTCGCCGGCGGCGGAACGTCGGGGTCGCTGCCGGCTTCCTCGGCAATCGAAGCTGCCCGCAACGCCTTGGCGTTGCCGCGCCAACTGTCCCACATGCCGATGATGCCTTTGGGCAGCAAAAGCGTGACGGCGACGAACAGCCCGCCCAGTGCAAACAGCCAGAACTCCGGCAGCACGCCGGTGAACCAGGATTTGCCGGCGTTGACCAGCAGCGCACCGATGATCGGTCCGACGATGGTGCCGCGCCCGCCGACAGCCGCCCAGACGACGACTTCAATCGAATTGGCCGGCTCGAACTCGCCCGGATTGATGATGCCGACCTGCGGCACGTAGAGCGCGCCGGCTATGCCGGCCATGACAGCCGAGACGGTGAAGGCGAACAGTTTCACGTTCTCGGCCCGCCAGCCGAGGAAGCGCGTGCGGCTCTCGGCATCGCGCACCGCCATCAGGAGCTTGCCGTATTTGGAGCCGACGATCGCCCAGGTGACGAACACGGCAAGCGCGAGCATCACGGCGCTGGCCGCGAACAGCGCCGAACGCGTCGCGTCGGCCTGCACGTTGAAGCCGAGAATATCCTTGAAATCGGTCAGGCCGTTGTTGCCGCCGAACCCCATGTCGTTGCGAAAAAAGGCAAGCAGCAGCGCGTAGGTCATCGCC
>NZ_RZRK01000793.1:0-2781 GCF_003997835.1 Mesorhizobium sp. M7A.F.Ca.CA.004.12.1.1 | reverse complement strand
GAGCGGCAGAGCTACATCCTGCGGGTGCGCAATCTGGCCAAGGCCTGCGTCTTCAAAAACGCTTCGCCGCAGGCCTTGGCCAGATTGCGCACCCGCAGGATGTAGCTCTGCCGCTCGGTGACCGAAATCACGCCGCGTGCGTCGAGCAGGTTGAAGACATGGCTGGCCTTGATGCACTGGTCGTAGGCCGGGAAAACCATGCGGTGCATCGGCAGATTGTCGTTCGATGCCGGCGCGCCGGCGTCGAGCAGCGCCTTGCACTCGGCCTCGGCGTCCTCGAAGTGGCGCAGAAGCATCGCCGTGTTGGCGTGTTCGAAGTTGTGGCGCGAATATTCCTGCTCGGCCTGCAGGAAGACATCGCCATAGGTGACCTTGTCGGCGCCTTCGCGGCCGTTGAAATTGAGGTCGTAGACATTGTCGACGCCCTGCACATACATGGCCAGCCGCTCCAGCCCGTAGGTGAGTTCGCCGGCCACCGGCGCGCATTCGATGCCGCAGACCTGCTGGAAGTAGGTGAACTGCGAGACTTCCATGCCGTCGCACCAGCATTCCCAGCCGAGACCCCAGGCGCCCAGCGTCGGGCTTTCCCAATCATCCTCGACGAAGCGGATGTCGTGCAGCAGCGGATCGACGCCGATCGCCGCCAGCGAGCCGAGATAGAGTTCCTGCAAATTGGGCGGGTTCGGCTTCAGGATCACCTGGTACTGGTAATAATGCTGCAGCCGGTTCGGGTTCTCGCCATAACGCCCGTCCTTGGGGCGGCGCGAGGGCTGGACATAGGCAGCGTTCCAGCGTTTTGGGCCGAGCGCGCGCAGCGTCGTTGCCGGATGAAAGGTGCCGGCGCCGACTTCCATGTCGTAGGGTTGCAGGATGACGCAGCCATAGGCCGCCCAATAGTTGTGCAAGGTCAGGATCAGCCCCTGGAACGAGCGGCTGGGATGCATATGGGCGGGGATTTCAATTGTCACGGATGGCCTCGACAGCACAGGCTAGCTTGCCGGCACGTCCTAGAGACCCAACAGCAAAGCGTCAAGCAAAGCACGCCGATGCGGTCACCCCGACATTATGGACAATGTTGAAAGCTTTGCAGGGGCTGGCCCATTGCCCATCTCTGGGGCCTGCGCTCTGTTCGCCTGTGCAGCAACGACAACAGGTTTCAGCCATGCCCAGCCCGATCGTCATCCGCCCTGTCACGCGACAGGATTTCGAGCAATGGCTGCCGCTGTGGGACGGCTACAATGCATTTTATGGCCGCTCGGGTGAAACGGCCCTGCCGGGTGAGATCACCCAGATGACATGGTCTCGTTTCTTCGATGCCTATGAGCCGGTCCACGCGCTGGTGGCCGAAGGCGAGGGACAGCTTCTCGGCCTCGTGCACTATCTCTTCCATCGCAGCACCACGGCGATCGCGCCGAATTGCTATCTGCAGGACCTTTTCACCACGCAGGCCTCGCGTGGCAAAGGCATCGGACGGGCGCTGATCGAGCGCGTTTACGAGCGCGCGCAGGCGGCCGGCTCAGGCCGGGTATACTGGCTGACGCATGAGACCAATCACACGGCGATGAAGCTTTACGACAAGGTCGCCGAACACTCCGGCTTCGTCGTCTATCGCAAGCTCTTCTGAGGCAGCCAGCCGAATCCGGTTCAAACGAAAACGGGACTCCGAAAAGAGCCCCGTTTGCATTGAATTCAAATGGCGAACTTCACCCTTTCGGGGCGGGCACCGGCTCTGGCTTGACCTTCGGGGTTTCCTGCGCCGTGTTGGACTCGATCGGCGGCAGGCCCTTCATCAGCTTCTGCTGCAATTTGGCCAGCACATCGGGGTCCGGCTTCAGGTCGCGAGCCTGGTTCCACTGGAAGGTGGCTTCCAGCTTGCGGCCGACGCGCCAGTAGGCGTCGCCGAGGTGATCGTTGAGAACCGGATCTTCCGGCTTCAGCGACACGGCGCGTTCCATTTCGCGCACCGCGTCATCGAACCTGCCGAGGCGGAAATAGGCCCAACCCAGCGAATCGACGATGTAACCGTCGCTCGGCCTGAGGTCGACGGCCTTTTGAATCATCGCCAGGCCTTCCTTGAGGTTCATGTTCATGTCGACCCAGGAATAGCCGAGATAGTTCAGCACCTGCGGCTGGTCGGGGAACAGTTCCAGCGCCTTGCGGAAGTTCGGCTCGGCCTTGGGCCATTCCTTCAGACGCTCATAAGCGATGCCGCGCTGGTAGAAGATGTTCCAGTTGGCCGCGGTCGGCGCCTTCAGCACCTCGACGGCCTTATCGTAGAGAGTGGCGGCCGAACGGAAATCGTCCTTCGAGGAATAGACGCCGCCGAGCGCCAGATAGGCGCGCATGTCATTGGGATGGGCGTCGACCAAGGCTTTCAGATGGGTGATCGCTTCTTCGTGACGGTCGAGATCGGCAAGATTGAGGCCGAGTTGCAGGTCCGAAAGCTCCTTCAGCGGCGAAGCGGCGGGAATCCGGCGATAGAGCGCGATGGCACCTTCGCCGTCCTTCAATTGCTCGGACACGGCGGCGAGTTGCACAAGGGCAGCGTCGCTGTCAGGCTTCAAAGCAAGCGCATATTGCAGATAGAGGCGCACGAACGGCTCGCCGCCGCCACGGTTGAGCGCGGTGGCGAGGTCGAGCAGGATTTCGGAGGCGCCATCGGATGGGCCGGCAACCAGCGGCGCAATCTTGTCGCCTTTTGCAATTCGGTCGCGCAAGGCGACGATTTCCAGCTTGCCCGGCGAAAACGCCTCGGCTTGGTCGAGCACCGACAGCGCCGTG
>NZ_RZRK01000792.1:0-2784 GCF_003997835.1 Mesorhizobium sp. M7A.F.Ca.CA.004.12.1.1 | reverse complement strand
GGGAGAAGGTGCCAGCCGTGGCGCGGATGCCGCGGAGGACGGCCGCGACGGGGCAGGCATCCGCGCGTGCGTCCGTTGCTCCGGGCGGCCCGATCAAAGCGACCACTTCCGAAAGGCTGCGCTGGCCGTATCTTTCGGATCATGCCTTCTTCGAGGCCATGGCCCCCTATCTGGTCGACGTTTCGTCGCCGGCCCGGCAGACCGGTCCAGCGTCGCCTGCATCGCTCGCCGTGGCGCCAGTCACCGCTACGCCGATCGATATTCGCCCAGGGACCGATGCCACCGCATTGTTTCGTGTCATCGACTGCCTTCCGGGCCAGGCCTTGAAGCCGTTGCCGGATGCTTGGCCGGCCAATTCGAACCAGGCCGTCGCCCAACCCGGCGTGCCGGCGAGCGATGCGCCGTCGCCGGTCCAGCCTGTCGCAATCCCAGCCGCCAAAAGCGACGCCGTTTCCGCGTCGGCCGCGCCAAGTGTGAACGTCCCTGCCAGGGCCGTTGCCGCCCGCTCCGCGCGCTTGCCTGGGGCTGGAAAGGTCGTGCTGTCAACCGCGGGCGATCCCTATGAGCTTCCCTCGGAAGAGCTGTTGCAGCAGCCACCGGAGGGACAAGGCTTCTACATGTCGCAGGAGCGGCTCGAGCAGAACGCCGATCTGCTGGAAAGCGTGCTCGAGGACTTCGGCGTGCGCGGCGAGATCATTCATGTTCGCCCAGGCCCGGTGGTCACGCTCTATGAGTTCGAGCCGGCGCCGGGCGTCAAATCTTCTCGCGTCATCGGGCTTGCCGACGATATCGCCCGCTCCATGTCGGCGATTTCGGCGCGCGTCGCCGTCGTGCCTGGCCGCAACGTCATCGGCATCGAGCTCCCGAACGAGACGCGCGAAACCGTCTATTTCCGGGAGCTGATCGAATCGGAAGGCTTCCGCAAGACCAGCTGCAAGCTGGCGCTTTGTCTCGGCAAGACGATCGGCGGCGAGCCTGTTATCGCCGAGCTGGCGAAGATGCCGCATTTGCTCGTGGCCGGAACCACCGGCTCCGGCAAGTCGGTCGCCATCAACACCATGATCCTGTCGTTGCTCTACCGGCTGAAGCCGGAAGAATGCCGGCTGATCATGGTCGATCCCAAGATGCTCGAACTCTCTGTCTATGACGGCATCCCGCATCTTCTGACGCCCGTCGTCACGGATCCCAAGAAAGCCGTCACGGCGCTCAAATGGGCCGTGCGCGAAATGGAAGACCGGTATCGCAAGATGGCGCGGCTCGGTGTGCGCAACATCGACGGCTACAACGAGCGTGCCGCTCAAGCCCGCGACAAGGGCGAAACCGTCGTCATGACCGTGCAGACCGGCTTCGAAAAGGGCACCGGCGAACCGCTTTTCGAACAGCAGGAAATCGACCTCGCGCCGATGCCCTACATCGTCGTCATCGTCGACGAGATGGCCGACCTGATGATGGTCGCCGGCAAGGAGATCGAAGGCGCGATCCAGCGACTGGCGCAGATGGCGCGCGCTGCCGGCATTCACCTGATCATGGCAACGCAGCGCCCCTCGGTCGACGTCATCACCGGCACGATCAAGGCCAACTTCCCGACCCGGATTTCCTTCCAGGTGACATCGAAGATCGACAGCCGCACCATCCTGGGCGAGCAGGGCGCCGAACAATTGCTTGGCCAGGGCGACATGCTGCACATGATGGGCGGCGGGCGCATTTCGCGCGTGCATGGGCCGTTTGTTTCCGACGCCGAGGTCGAGCATGTGGTCGCGCATCTCAAGGCGCAAGGGCGCCCTGAATATCTGGAAACCGTGACGGCCGACGAGGACGAGGAAGAAATCGAAGAAGACCAGGGCGCGGTCTTCGACAAGGGATCCGTCGCAGCCGAAGACAGTGATGCGATCTACGACGAGGCGGTGAAGGTGGTGGTGCGCGACAAGAAGTGCTCGACGTCCTACATCCAGCGCCGCCTCGGCATCGGCTACAACCGCGCCGCGTCCCTGGTCGAGCGTATGGAAAAGGAAGGCCTGGTCGGCGCACCCAACCATGTCGGCAAACGCGAAATCATCATGGGCCGGCGCCCGCCGGCGAGCGCGCCCGAGGATGACGGCGCGGACTGATCGGCAGCCCGCTTGAAGCGCACATAAAAAAGGCCGGTTACCCGGCCTTTTTCACCACAAGCGCATTGGCCTCAGCCGATCTTCTGGCCGGTCTTTGCCCAGTCGGCGAGGAACTGTTCCAGGCCCTTGTCGGTCAGCGGGTGCTTGACCAGCGCCTTCAGGGTCGCCGGGGGGGCGGTCACGACATCGGCGCCGATGAGGGCCGCCTGCTTGACGTGGTTCACGGTGCGCACCGAAGCGACGAGGATCTCAGTCTGGAAATCGTAATTGTCGTAGATCTGCCTGATCTCCTGGATCAGCTCCATGCCGTCGATGCCGATGTCGTCGACGCGGCCGACGAAGGGCGAGATGAACGAGGCACCGGCCTTGGCCGCCAGCAGCGCCTGGTTGGCCGAAAAGCACAGCGTGACGTTGACCAGGCGGTTCATCTCGGTGCGGATCGTCTTGCAGGCCTTGAGACCGTCCAGCGTCAGCGGCACCTTGATGCAGACATTGTCGGCGATCTTGGCCAGAACCTTGGCCTGCTGCATCATCTCGGAATATTCAGTGGCGGTGACTTCAGCCGAGACCGGACCCTTGACGATGTCGCAGATCTCTTTGGTCACGTCGGCGATCTTGCCGCCGGATTTGAGGATCAGCGACGGATTGGTGGTGACGCCGTCGAGCAGCCCCAGAT
>NZ_RZRK01000791.1:0-2786 GCF_003997835.1 Mesorhizobium sp. M7A.F.Ca.CA.004.12.1.1 | reverse complement strand
CGCGCAAGCAGGGCCTCCCGATCCGCCTCCTTGAGAAAGCCGCCCCGAGAGAAGGTGGTGGCCGAGGCAATCCCGCCGACGCTCAGCAGAACGGCATCAAGCACGTCGGCCATTTCGAAAATCTCCTGCAGGCCGCAGCGCTCGATCAGTGCGATCTTGGTCTCGACGCTGTCGACGACGGCTGGTGTCGGCATCAGATAGCCGTCGCCCTGGAATATCTGAGCGAAGCGCCAGGCGAACTCGGCTGGGTTTACCCGGCGCACGACGCCGACACCGCCAAGCAGCGAAATCACCTTGAAATCGGTGAGCGACTTGGCGCTGATGAAGGGCAGGCTCGAGAACAGCGTCTGCCCCCAGCCGACGCCGACCCGCATGCCGGACTTCATCGTGTCCGACAGGAAACTGCCGGTCTTGGCGCTGATCGCTGGTATCGGATCGGCATTGGGTGCCGAAAGCGGCGCCACCAGCGCCTGCTGCAGCCCGAACGTCTTCTCCAGCGCGCGCTCAAGCCGCACGATTTCCGACAATTCGCTCTCGATGGTGATCTTCACTTCGTTGCGCGCCCGGGCATCCGCCAGCATGCGCACGATGGTGACGCGACCGACGCCGAGCACGTCGGCGATCTCGTTCTGCGTCATCTGTTCGACGAAATACATCCAGGCGGCGCGAATCCTGAGGCGATCCGTTCGGCTTTCGCTGGCGACCTGCTCGGTTGCCTCGCCTCGACCGTCTTCGCTTTCGCCCTGTCGTCGTCTGCCCAAGTCTGTCTCTCCCCCTGCGGCGACGGACGAGCGCGCTGCCGCCGATTCTGCATGCTGGTCTAGTATCGCCTATTGATCTACCAATCGATAGGAACAATGTAGAGAGTGGCGGCTGCCCCGGTTGGCGGCTATCCGCAGCAAATTTCAAGGCGATCTGCGATGCTCCGACAAATCTCCGAAGATGTCCGCGTCAATCTGAAGGATCGGCTGCGGGAAGTCCGCGAAATCATCCGCCAGAGCCGCCATGACGGCAGCGGCGATGCCAGCATCCTGCGCGAAGCAACCAGCCATCTGCCGCCGTTTCCGGGCAAGGGCATCGAAGGCCTGCTCAGCCATGCCGCCAGTGCCGTCGACGAGGCGCTGTCGATCGCTGAAGCTTTCGTCCCGCATGAGCGCCCGATCAAGGTGGACGGCACGACGGTAAAGGGCCTCGGCACCTATTTCCCGATCGGCAACGAGGATCGCCAGCTGAGCGCGGAGCGCCTGTTCCGGCGCGATATGTATTATCTGACCAAGGCGGTGCTTGCCGGCCTGAACATCGACAATGCCCGCATCCACGAAGCCGATTTCGCGGCCGTCCATGCCACGATGCGCAAGCGGCATGGCGACCTCCTGGCCGCCTTGGCCACGCCAGGCGCCGGACTGCAGGCAATCGCGGCGATCTGTTCGGCGCTGCTGGTCGAGTGCCTCAGCCAGCGTCCAGTTCGCTTTGCCGAGACCGTGCCGGAAACGCCGGCCGCGATTGCCGGCCGGGCGCTCGACATAAGCTGCCTGGCGCCGCTCGCTTTGGCCTGCGGCCTGGCGACCACCGGCAGCGACGGTGCACCGGAGCCGGATATGCTGGAGATCGCGATATTGGCGGCGGATATTCGCCACGACCGCATCGTTCAGGCCTGCGCCAAGGCAAACCCCATCGCTGAACTGACACCGGTGTTCGCCACCTTGCTTGCCCATCTGCCGTAATTAGCCGGTCTGGGCTAGCCTTCAGCGGCCATGGCCATGATCGCTTTCTTGGCGCGCTGGATGGAAGCCGGGCTCATCGACAGTTCGGTCAGTCCCATCTTCACGAAGGTCGCAATGAGATCGGGACGGCCGGCCGCCTCACCGCACATGCCGACCATGATACCGGCGGCGACGCCGGCTTTTGCCGTCATTTCGATCGCCGACATGACGGCTGGATTGGTGACATCGTTGAGCTTGGCGACGGTCGGATTGAGCCGGTCGGCGGCCATGATGTACTGGGTCAGATCGTTGGTTCCGATCGAGAAGAAAGCGACCTCCTTGGCCAGCGCCGGAGCGATCAGCACGGCGGCCGGGGTTTCGATCATGACGCCGAGATCGAATGATGCGTGCGGCACGCCTTCGGCTTTCAGCTCGGCCGTGCATTCATCAACCAGCACGCGCGTCTGCCTGACCTCCGAGAGGTCGGACACCATCGGCAGCATCACCTTGATGTTGCCGTGCACGGCGGCCCGCAGCAGCGCCCGCAGTTGGCGCTTGAAGATGTCGGGCCGGTCGAGACACATGCGGATGCCGCGCCAGCCGAGGAAGGGGTTTTCCTCGTCGGGAAATTCGATGCCGGCAATCGGCTTGTCACCGCCGATGTCGAGCGTGCGCACAATGACCGGATAAGGCGCAAAAGCCTTGGCCAGCGCCGCATAGGTCTCGGCCTGCATGTCTTCCGAGGGCAGATGCATATGGCGCATGAACAGAAGCTCGGTGCGGAACAGGCCGATGCCCATGGCGCCAGCCTCTTGCGCCGCTTCGATTTCCTCAAGTGAGCCGATATTGGCCGCGATCTCGATGATCCTGCCGTCGGCAAGCTTCGGCGTCACCGTCTTGAAGATGGTCAGGCCGGCGCGCTCCTTTGCCGCCGCTTCGACGCGGCCGGCGAAATCGGCGCGGGTCGCCGCGTCGGGGTCGATGATCACATGGCCGGCATTGCCGTCGAGCGCGACCTCTCGCGCGGTGCGCAAGGCATTGATCTGGCCGCCAAGGCCGAGCACGGCCGGAATGTCGTGCGAG
>NZ_RZRK01000790.1:0-2788 GCF_003997835.1 Mesorhizobium sp. M7A.F.Ca.CA.004.12.1.1 | reverse complement strand
ATCCTGCGCCGCGCCGCCGACATATTGCGCGCCCGCAACGCCGACCTCGCCCGCATCGAGACACTGGATACAGGCAAGGCGATCCAGGAAACGCTGGTGGCGGACGCCCCATCGGCAGCGGACTGCCTTGAATATTTCGGCGGTGCGGTTGCCGCCTACAATGGCGAGTCGGTCGATCTCGGCGGACCCTTCGCCTACACAAGGCGCGAAGCGCTCGGCGTCTGTGTCGGCATCGGCGCCTGGAACTACCCGATCCAGATCGCCGGCTGGAAATCGGCACCGGCGCTCGCCATGGGCAACGCCATGGTGTTCAAGCCATCGGAAAACACGCCGCTTTCAGCACTCGCATTGGCCGAGATCTACAGCGAGGCCGGGCTGCCTGACGGCCTGTTCAACGTGGTGCAAGGCTATGGCGATGTTGGCGCCGGGCTCGTCGGCCACGATGTCGTCGCCAAGGTCTCGGTGACCGGCTCGGTGCCGACCGGCCGCAAGGTGCTGTCGCTCGCCGGCTCGAAGATGAAGCACGCGACGATGGAGCTTGGCGGCAAGTCGCCGCTGATCGTGTTCGACGATGCCGACATCGAGAACGCCATTGGCGGCGCCATGCTCGGCAATTTCTATTCGACCGGGCAGATCTGTTCCAACGGCACGCGCGTCTTCGTGCAGAGCGGCATTCACGACCGCTTCGTCGAGCGTCTGATCGAGCGGACCAAGAAAATCCGCATCGGCGACCCGCTCGACCCCGAAACCCAGATGGGACCGCTGGTTTCCAAGGCGCAGCACTACAAGGTAGTGGGCTATATCGAGATCGGCAAGCAGGACGGAGCAACGCTTGCCTGTGGCGGCAACGTGCCTTCGCTGCAGGGTTTCCAGGGCGGATTCTTTGTCGAGCCAACGGTGTTCACCGGCGTCACCGACACAATGCGCATCGCCCGCGAGGAGATTTTCGGGCCTGTCATGAGCGTGCTGAAATTCGACGGTGAGGACGAGGTGATCAACCGCGCCAACGACACCGAATTCGGCCTCGCCTGCTACTTCTATACGGGCGATCTCGGCCGCGCCTTCCGTGTGATGGAAGGGCTGAAATACGGCATGGTCGGCGTCAATGAAGGCCTCATCACTACGCCGGAAGCGCCGTTCGGCGGCGTCAAGGAATCCGGCCTCGGCAAGGAAGGCGGACATCAGGGCATCGAGGATTACCTCGACACCAAATATGTCTGCATCGGCGGCCTCGGCCTCTGATAGGCTATCCCTGAGATGAGCAGGCCGATAGCCTGCCCATCTCTCGTGGGAAAACCAGCCGAAGTCTTCTGGATCAACTGGCATTTACGGGCATGGCGATGAAGGACGGCGAGGTTTTCGGCACGACGCAGGCTGGCGAGCAGGTGCGTCGCTTCACGATCAGGGGCGGCGGCATCACAGCCAACATCATCGGTCTGGGCGCGATCATCCAGGATCTGCGCCTGACCGGGCACGATGCTCCGCTGGTGCTCGGCTATGACAGCCTGGAAGGCTACGAGACGGATACGGCGTTCTTCGGTGCTGTCGTTGGCCGCTACGCCAACCGCATCCGTGACGGCCGCTTCACCATTGGCGGCAGCCGCTACCAGACCGAGCAAAACTTCCTCGACAAGCATACGCTGCATGGCGGCTCGCAAGGTTACTCCCACCGGCCGTGGACGGTTTCCTTGCATGGCAGGGATTTCGTCACGCTGACCCTGCACGATCCCGACGGCGCGATGGGTTTTCCCGGCGCGCTTGATGTCACCTGCACCTACCGGTTGAAGATCCCCGGCACGCTTAGCGTCGAGCTGACAGCCACCTGTGAGGAGCCGACGCTGTGCAATCTCACCCAGCATTCCTACTTCAACCTGGACGATGGCGGCGCCGGAGACATTCTCGACCACAGGATGATGTTGAATGCCGGCGCCTATCTGCCGGTCGATGGCGACATGATCCCGACCGGGGTGGTCAAGCCGGTTGACGGCACGCCGTTCGATTTCCGCCAGGCGCGGCCGTTGCGCATGGAGACCGAGGGCGAACAGCTGCCCTACGACCAGAATTTCTGCCTCGCTTCGACACGCGGGCCGCTCAAACAGGCGGCGTGGACGCAAGGCGCCAGTTCCGGTGTCGAGATGGAGGTCTGGACCACTGAGCCCGGCGTCCAGCTCTATACCGGTCAGTATGTGACGCCGCGCACCGGGCTGGAAGGGCGGAACTACAAGGCCTTTTGCGGTTTCTGCCTCGAGCCGCAGATTTGGCCGGATGCGCCGAACCGGCCCTATTTCCCGCAGGCGACGCTGTGGCCGGGCGCGATCTACCACCACGTCACGGAATACAGATTCCGGCTACCTTAGCCTTCGAACGCCGCCCGCAGCGTCTCGAACGGCGCCAGTGCGCCACGTACCTGCACTACGGCGGCGGCGACACGATGGGCATGGCGTGCGGCTTCCAGCGGTTCGTGACCGGCAAGTCGAGCCGCAAGATAGCCGCCGTTGAAGGAATCGCCGGCGCCCGTCGTATCAGCGGGAGCCGCGACATGGATCGCCGGCACGTCGCGCAGCGTTCCTCCCTTGGCGATCAGCGCCGGCGCTTCGCCATTCTTGACGACGACCTCGCCAACCAATTTCCCGATCCGCTTAGCGGTCACTTGCGGCGTCGCATCCTCAAACAGCATCTGCTCGTCGGGAAAGGTTGGTAATGCGATATCAGTGACGGCAAGGGCTTCGACGATCGCTGCCTGCGCCTCCTCGCGCTCACGCCAGAGCCGCGGCCGGTAGTTGGGGTC
>NZ_RZRK01000078.1:0-12594 GCF_003997835.1 Mesorhizobium sp. M7A.F.Ca.CA.004.12.1.1 | reverse complement strand
GGCGCCGCGCGCGATCTCGATGTCGGACTTCACTTCGGCCATGACGGCTTTCCTCTGGATTGGACGGTGGAGGGGACGGGTTTGATCTTACTGGCAAGCAGGTTGGAACCGGGCGCGGGCATGTTCTAACCCTGTCGCTGCCACGGCGTCAACTTGTATGCAACTATGTTTCCTCTGGAGAAAGTTCCTCTGCGGACCGGCCGACCTGTCGTCGGTTCTTCCCGGCTCCGTTGCCGCGCCGTATAGAAGCCAGAGGACGCGCCGTTCCGCCGTCTCAAAACAGCCGCACAATGCACGGAATGCGACAGAGGCGACGGCGCAAATTCGCCATCGCCTGGTCCCTAATGGAACAGCGCTACTGCGTCAGAACGTTGCTGATTTCGACCATGTTGGAGCGCACCCTGAGCACATAGAAGCCCATCGTCGTCAGATGCGTCGGCAACAGCCAGCCATCCTCGCGGCCATTGGCGATGATGAAGGGCTGGATGCGCAGCGCCGAAACGAACTGCGAGTCCATCGTGTCCCACAGGTTCTGCAGATGCTTTTCCTTGATGACGTCCTCGAAGTCGGCCTGGGCTCCCTTCATCAGGCCGTAATAGCCGTAGAGCTGGCCATAGGCGAACCAGTAGCGGTCGTCGGCGCGGAAGTCGAACCAGCCATTGTTGTGGTTCTCGGCGCGTTCCTTGAGGATCGCCGAGGTCGAGCCGATGTCGGACGAGATGCGGTCGATATACTGTTTCAGATTGTCGGCGCGGGCGTCGAATGTCGCCTGGCAGGTGGCAAGGCGGGCGTTGAAGGAACGCAGCATGCGCACGGCGTCGCGATAGTAGCTTGGCGTCGGCGTCTTGGGGCCGAACGGGTTCAGGCCGAAATACCAGGTCTCTTCGTCGAACTGAAGGTTGCCGCGGGCATTCTGCAGATCGCTGTCGATCTGCGAGGTGGTGCGGACGCGGCCGAGATTGTCGGCAAGTTCGGTCGCCGTGCGCCGCACCGCCTGGTTGATGCCGCGCTGGAAGGAGGCCTTGTTGTCCATCCACGGCGTGTGGTCCCAGTCGATGCCGAACAGGCCCAGCTTGTAGAGGATCATCGACGAGATCCAGGCATTCTGGTTGACGTTGAAGTCGGTCAGGTCAGCGGCGATCTGGGCTATACCAGAGTTGCCGCAGGTCTTGGCGGTGTCCGTGCCGGCGCCGGCGGCGACCTGTTCGCCGGCGGAGACATTGCGCTTCTCGAAGGTGTATGTGTCGGGATAGTTCGGGTTGAAATTGTTCCACCACTGGGTGGCGTAGAAGAAATTGGCATAGAGGCCGATCAGCACCAGCAGAGCGAGGCCGACCGCCGCCTTGAGGATCCAGCCGCGCTGCGTATACCAGCGTCCGGCCCACAGGAACGGCCACAGGACGACACCGATCAGGAGGCCGATGCCGCGGCCGATCCACTGGAAAATACGGGTGAAGAAATTCACGATCGGATCGAGCATGGCTGTGTCACCCCCTCAAAGCATGATGCCAAAAAGTTGCAGACTTTTTGGATAACATCATACGCCAAAACAAGAAGTTAGAACGAAATAACGGTTCATTTCGTTCTAGTCAGTCAGGCCGTAGAGGCGTGTGCGAAACGCCACCTTGTCCTTCAAATATGTGGTTTTGAGAACGTCCACAACATGCGATCGCCAGGCGTCGCTGAAGCCGTCATAGTCCTTGTAGAAGCCGTCCTTGTTGAAGATGTAGCGCGAGACGAAGTCCGACGGCACGAAATCCGAGATCAGCCGGTTGGTCAGCCAGGCGTCGGGGTGGTCTGGCTTGGCGCGGATCACCAGGAAACGCTGCTGCGGGAAGACATCCTCGATCTTCAGGTGGCCAAGCTGGGCGATCTCGCGCTTGGCGGCGTTGAGGAAAGGAAAATTGCCGTCCCTGGTGATCAGGTCGGCATGGCTCTGGATCCAGGTCTGCAGCCAGACCTTGTCGACATTGGTCAAATTGCGGTTCGGCTCGGCGTCGCGGATCAGCGCGCGCACCACCATCTCGGCCCGGTGCTCGAGATAGCCCGAGGTCTCGACCCAGGAGGCACGCGGCAGCTCGATGCGGCCGGTGGTGGCGAGGAACTTGAACACCTTGTCGGCGTCGTTGATCGAGAGATAGCTGACCTGCCACGGCCGCGAGCGGCGAAAACCGGGGGCGGCCGGATCGCTGATCACCGTCGTCACATCCGGATCGACGAACACGTAGAGGCCGCCGAAATGGCTGGTCCAGTAGGCGTTGTGTCGGAAGATCACCTGGTCGGGTACCAGCGCGTTCTCGCGGATGTCGCCGCAGATCTTGGCGAGCTCGACCATGCGGGTCAGCATGGCGTTGTCGCGCCAGGCATCTGGCTCCTGCTTCAGCCGGTCGACGAGCTTGCCGAGTTCGGCTGCCTTGCCCAGCACATCCTCGGCCGACAGCACCTTGAATTCGACCTGACTGATCGACAGCAAGTCCTCGATGTCGTTGACCTTGGGAATGGAATCCTCGATCTCGCCGTAGATGACGTCTTTGATCGTCAGCGCATCGATGGCGCGCCGGTTCCTGGACATGAACTCGAACATCAGTTGCGAGGTGTTGGAGAAGGCGGTGTGCACCACCGGCAGGTCAATCTGCGACGGCGTCAGGATGATGAAACGGCGGTTGACCTCATTGGGATCGAGATAGTCATAATCATCGCATTCCTCGGCCACTTCGGGCGAGAAGCCGGTGCGGTCGATCTGGAAGCTCTTCAGTTTCGTCGGCTTCAAGCCGAACGCGGCCAGCGCCTTGTTGTAGCGCTGGATGAGGTGCGGCTCGTCGACCGTCAACAGCCGGCCATAGATCAGCTCGTTGTCGCGCAGGAGATCGGGTTTCTTGGCGGGGCTCATCTTCCCTTCTCCCCGTTTACGGGGAGAAGGTGCCCGAAGGGCGGACGAGGGGCGGCGCAGACGCTCATCATCTTTCCTCCGACGTTGAAGCTGGCAAAAACTTCACATCGACAGCAATCATTTTCCGATCGAGTCGACCATCCAGCGCAGCAACAATCGTATCCAGCACGCTCTTACGGCTCGTCAAAACATCAGCGTGCCAAACCCTCAACACCGACCAGCCGTTCCTGTTCATCGTCTCATCCCTGTATCGATCGTGGGGCCGATTTGCATGCTGACTTCCATCGACTTCCACAACCAGATTAGCCTCACGGCAGGCGAAGTCTGCGAAATATGGGCCGACCGGGAGCTGACGGACAAACTTGTGGCCATTCAGCCGCCTTCCACGCACTTCGTGCCACAGCCATTCCTCGGCATCATTCTCGACTTTCCGAAGCTGCCGGGCCCTTGCTACCTTTGGCTCATTACTGCCTCGCACAGCGCTGCCCCTCATCCGCCCTTCGGGCACCTTCTCCCCGTGAACGGGGAGAAGGAAGAGGTGCCAGGCTCACGCATTCCATAGCCCCTTTTTCTTCATCTCCTCCATCTCGCGCGCGGCTCGCTCGCGCAGGCGGGCGTCGCGCAGCAGCTTTTGCACGGCGGAGTCGTCGGACTTGTCGGAATAGCGGAACTCCGAGTCGGCATAGCGGTTGATCTCCTGCATGACCATGTCCATCGAGAACGGCCCGCGCAGTTCCTCGATCATCGCTTTCTTCTCGTCGTAGCCCTTGTGCATGAAGACTTCCGGCTTCTCGAACCAGTCGTCGGGAAGCTCGATGTCCATGGCGCGCATCTTGATGGCGTCGGTGACGTTCTTGATGGCGCGGCCGGTGAAGCGGGGCTCGGCATCCTTGATCAGGTGCAGATAGGTGCCGATGTCGGCCATCGATTTCGGCGCGCCGTTCTCCTTCATGTAGCGTTCGTAGACCTTCATCAGCCCGTCTTCTTGCGGCTTCTCGTGCTCCTCATAGGCTTCGGTCACGGCGCGCTGGATTTCCTGCGCGGCGTAGAGATCGTGGTCGCCGAGCGGGATCTTGTGGTTTTTTCCCGCCAGCAGGACAAAAATGTCGATGTAGTCGTTGCGGCTCTGGGGCCCGTCGACCAGCCAGCGGGCGCCGGCGCGCTGGCGCAGCGCGTCGTCGACATTTTCGGGATAGTTGGAGAACATGCCGAACGAGCAGTTGCCGCGCACCACGGTCGCGGCACCGGCGAAGGCATCCATCAAGACGCCGGTGATTTCCTGCTGGCCGGCCGAGGCGCGGTCGTCTGAGCGGCGCGCCGCCACCTGGTCGATGTCGTCGATGGTGCCGAAGCCGATGACGCGCGGGTTCAGCACATTGTTGATGAACTGGCGGCAGTTCTGGCCTGATTTGCCCTGATAGGACGAGATCTGGTCGACGCCGAAATTCTCGTAGGCAAAGGGATAGCCGGCGACCTGGCAATAGCCGTTGACGAGGCCGGCGATCATCTGGATCAGCGTCGTCTTGCCGGTGCCGGGGGCGCCGTCGCCGATGAAGGTGAACAGGAAGCCGCCGAGTTCGACGAACGGATTGAGTTCGCGCTCGAAGTCGTAGGCCATCAGCATCTTGGCGAGCTTGACCGACTGGTATTTGGCGATGTGGTTGCCGACGACCTCTTCCGGCTTCTTGAATGTCATCACCAGCGGTTTTGAACGCTTGCCCGGCGCGACGTCGAAACCATCGAGGGTGAAATCGTCGGCATCGATACGGATATGCGCGTTCTCGAACGGGCCGATGCCGTCGAAGCGGCCCTTGCGGGCCAGAAGCCCGTCGATGGCGACGCGGGCGAAGGCGCGCGCCCTTGTCATCAGGTCGGCGTCGTCGGACGATCCCGAGATCGCCTTGTCGAGGCCTGCCAGGATCGACTTCACCGCATCCTGCGGCGTGTCGAACAGGAAGTCCGGTTCGGGACTATCGTTGGGCGCCTCGCCGTCGCTGTCGATCAGCTGGAACAGGTAGGAGGCGAGGCTGAAGGCCGAAATGTAAGCCGAGGCCGACAGAAGCTTCTTGAAGGTGGACGCCTCGTCGCCCTCGAGCGGCGCGCGGGTGTTCTTGGCCTGCAGACTTTCAAGGTCCGAGCCCTCGGCAAAGACGTCCGATATTGCCAGCGCGATCGCCGTGCCGCGCCGGGCGCGAAACAACAGCGTGTGCTGCGGGATGGTCAGCAGCTGGTCGTCGGGATGAACGGCGCCGACGGTCTTCGACAGCTCGACCTCGCGCGTGCGGCGCACCGAACCGACCGAGACGGTCGAAACGAAGCGGCGATTGGTGCCGGCAAGTGCTGTGCCGGAGGAGCTAGACGGGTCCTCCAGCACGACGACACGGGTGATGAAGCTCTGCGCGGTAGCGCGGTGCTTCTCGATGGCGGCTTCCGGGATGGTGGTCAGGCCGGTATCCATGAAGGGTGCTCCGTGGTGTGACGGTCAGACGTCTGAGATGACCTGTCCGTTCGACAGAATGTGAACCTTGTAGCCGGCAAAGATCTTCTGCGCCTCGCCGGCGGCGTAGAGCGCCTGATAGGCCTCGTGCGGGATCAGCGCATGGTTTTCGTAGCTCGACACGCCCTGGCGCGCGGCTTCCAGATCGTCGGTATTGATGAAGAATTCCTGCGTCGTCTTCTCGCTGGAAAACAGCCCCTTGCGGCCGGGTTTCTCGGCCTTGGAATAGACCTCCTGGATGGTCCAGGTCAGCAGCCAGGCATTTTCGGGCTTGCGCACCTTGGCCAGGACTTCGGTCACCGTCGAATTGTTGTCGGTGATGCCAGCCGAATAGAACGGGCCGAGCACGACGCGGCGCAGCTGCTTGGGATGCAGCGGCTCGAAATCCTTGTCGAGATTGACCGCGATGGTCGCCGGCGACAGCGTGTAGGCGGAGTTCTTCTCGGTGAAATCGTCGAAACGGTGGGCAAGCTCGGGATTGAGCAGGCCATCGACCGGCAGAGGAATGTCGATCGTCTCGTTCAGCTTGCCGTTTCTGTCGACGAGCTGGCGGATCATCGTTTCGGACGAATCCTCCACCGTCACCATGTAGACCAGAGGCAGGTTGGCGCTGCCGTCGAACGTCGCCCAGTGGACGAGATAATAGGGCCGCCCCGTCTTCGGATTGACCGAGACCTTGGCCGTTTGCGCCAGGGTGAACGGGCCGAACGTGTTCTCGCTTTTCACGTCCTCGAGATAAAGCCGCTCGGCTATCGACTTCTGCAGCGCCGCGGGGAATTCCTTGTGGCGCAGGATGAAGTCGGCCATTTCCTCGCGCAACTCGCCGGCGAGCGGAATGTTGGCAAGCCGCGCGTCGGCCTGGCGTCGGTCGTTTTCCAGTTCGAGCAGGTTCTGGAACACCGGAAATCCGCTTTCGGCGCGCGAAATGCGGAATGTGTCCATGAAGCCGAGCCGGTTGCGCCAGCAGGAAAACGACTTGTCGAGCCTGGCGATGTGTTCGGCGACGATCTTGGCGACGATGCCGTGCCGGTAGAGCGGCGAGCGATCGTCGCGCATGAACACTTCAAGGCCGCTGAGCGCGGCCGTGATGGCGGAAAAATACCGTGCCGCCGCTTCGTTTTCGGGGGTCATGCCTGGTCGCTCGCGGGCAGTGCTGTCACCCTTAAGACTGCACGTAGTTAGCCGAATTGTGCTTCTTCAGCACCTCGTCGAAGCGGCGGGCGAAGGCATCGTCGGCCAGCTTCTTGCGGCGCTGGATATCGGCGGTGGCGACCATGTTCTTCTCGTGCATCTCAAGCAGGTCACCGATGTGCTTTTGCGAAGCAGCACCGATACCGGCCATGGTTTCCTCGGCGGTGTTGTCGACCTGGCTGCCCAGCGTGTTGATCTTGTGGGCGACGTCCTGCTGAGCTGCGGTCTTCAGCGAATCTTCCAGCGCCTTGTAGAGTACGATGCGCTGCTCGGTATCGATGGTCAGCTTGTTGATCAGCGTCGATTGCGCGGCGATCTGGTTGTTGAGCGAATCGACGAAGGTCTGGAACATCGAGGTGTAGCGCTCGAGCGTCTGGCTCTCGGCCAGCAGTTCCTGCTCCTTGGCCTGCTTTTCGTTGTATTCCGTCGCCAGCTTGGAGCGTTCGCCTTCGAGCTGCGTGCGGTCCTTCTGGCTGGTCGAAGCGGCGATCTTGTTTTCGATGTCGAGCAGCATCGGGTTGAGCTCCTCGATGCGCTTCTGCACGGCTTCGAGGTTGGTCATGGTGGTCTTGCGGCGCTCGATCACCTGCGACAGGCTGGTTTCCGAGGTCTTGTAGCGTTGGTCGAGAACCTCTTTCTGCGCCTTCAATATGCCGACGATGGTGTCGGATTTGACCAGCAGTTCCTGCAGATTGCCGGCCAGCGACATGTTGCGAACGCGGTCGGTGCGCATGCGCTGCTTGCTCTGGCTGGAGAAGATGCCAATGAATTTTTCCCAGCCGGTGTAGTTCTTCATGCTCTCGAACTCGGCGCCGAAGACGTTGGTGGCGTCCTCCAGCCCGATGATCAGGTCGGCAATGTTGCCTTCCATCACCTTCTGCTGCTTCAGCACATCCTCGATGCGGGCGTTCTCGAGGTCGAAATTGGCGTCGCCGATCTTCTTGTCTGATGTGGCAAGCGTATCAAGCATGGTGCCGGATTGCTCGATCTTGGAGCGCATGTCCTGCACGACCTGCTTGGTCTTGGCAATTTCGGCGTCGAAATTCTGCAATGTCGCCATTGGGGCCTCCCGCTTCGGCATGACGTCGCTGGTCGCGAACAGCGGCGAATATATGTGGGGCATCAGGGGATTGAAAGACGTGAAGACAAGGGCGGCGTGAAAACAAAAAAATTCGTCAGGGTCTTGAAAGCCAGTGAAGGCTTGGGCTTAGCGTGATTAGCTTGCCGACCAGCCATAGTTCAGCTGTCATTGAACTTTCATGCGGCAAGGCGAAGGCGCACGGATGCCTTTGTATTGGGCAAACCACCGAAGCAATCGCGGCCGCGATATGCGACGAGAAAGCCGGTTTTACAGAGCTGGCGAACAGCGGCTCAGGGTTTGGGATCGGCTTTCAGATAGGCGATGACATTGGCGATGTCGTCGTCCTTGGTCAGGCCGGCAAACGCCATCTTGTTGCCGGGCACTTTCAGCTTGGGTGCCCTGAGATACTCGGCGAGATTGGCTTCATCCCAGACCAGGCCGGCGGCGCCGGCACTCTTCATCGCCTCGGAATAGCGGCCAAGATAACTCTCGGCGCTACCGGCGGTGCGGCCAACGACGCCCAACAGATGCGGACCGACCTTGTCGCGGTCGGTGGCTGCTTCATGGCAGGCCATGCACCGGTTGAAGGCCTTCTTGCCCAGGGCCGGGTCGCCGCCGGCATGGGCCACAAGCGAGCTGGCAAGGAGAAGGATGCTGGCGGACGAAGCGGCTCGAAACATGCTGCCCCCGGAGAGTTCTGGCTGGCGGCCTTATAGTACCGAGGCTTTAACAAACGCTGCATCGCGGCGGGATTGCGGAAGACAGGCCCGCGAGTCAGGCCTGTTGTGCCAGATCGCGGCGCAGGAAATCATTCAGCCGCTCGACCGCCTGGGTCGTCGACAGCGGGTTGCGCAGGATGCCGATTTCGAGGTCCGGCAGCACCGGCAGCCCTTCATTGCCGCCGACGATGCGCAGCGATGGCGGTACGCTGCGCATCGCAAGGCCAGCCACCGCGAGCCCGGCCTGGACGACGGCGATCAGGCCAAGCAGAGAGGCGCTTGAATAGGTACAGCGATAGGAGCGGTCGGCATCGCCAAGCGCCTGCAGGACATTCATCCTGGCGGCGCAGCCCGGTTCGAACAAGGCGACCGGAAGCGGGTCGGCCTCCCAGGCGACATGGTTGGGCGAGGCGACCCAGACGAAGCGTTCCAGCCGGATCACCTCAAGCGGCTGCTCCGGCAAGCGGGTGATGATCGCCAGATCCAGCCGCCCCTCCGCCAGCGTCTTCACCAGCGCGGTCGACTGTTCGCAGATCAACTCCACCGTCACCAGGGGATGCTCCGCCGCGAATCGTGAGAGCACGGGCGGCAGGAGGAAGGCGGCATAGTCGTCGGGCACCCCCAAGCGGACGCTGCCTGTCTCCTTGGGCCGGGTGACGCTTGCCCAGGCTTCATCCGACAGTTTCAGCAACCGGCGCGCATAGATCAGGAAATCCTCGCCGATCGCATTGGGAGTGACGGTTCTGGGACCACGCACCAGAAGCTGGTTGCCGACCATCTCCTCCAGCCGCTGCATCTGCATGCTGACCGCCGACTGGCTGCGGCCGACCCGAGGTGCTGCATTGGAAAGGCTGCCGCTCTCGACGACGGCGACGAAGGTTTTCAGCAGGTTGAGATCGAGTGGCGTGGCCATGGTGCTATCAGCATATCGAATAGATCATTCCAAATCTATTCGCTTGTTTGAAGGTGGCGCCAGTGACCAGATGGTTGGGATCGCTGGGAACCACCACATGACGGACGCCTCGACAGCCCGCTTCCCGGCCGCGAGCCTTGCTCTGGCAATGGTGATCGCAGGCACGGTCGGCGCCTTCGCCACGGAATCGGGGCTGCATCCCGTCACCGTCGTCTTCTGGCGATGTGTGTTCGGCGCGATCTTCCTTCTCATATGGTGCCTGTTGCGCGGCTACCTGCCGGATCGGACGCTGTTGCCGTCCCGGCTTGCCCTTGCAGCACTTGCCGGCGTGTGCATGGTGCTGAGCTGGACAGCCTTCTTCGCCGGCTTCGCCATGACGTCGATCGCCACGACGACGATTATCTACCATATCCAGCCGTTCTTCGTGGTCCTGATCGGCGTGGTTTTCCTAAGGGAACGCATCTCGCCCGACCAACTGCTGTGGATGCTCGGTGCGTTTCTCGGCGTCGTGCTGGCCAGCGGCCTCGTTTTCGCGCACGGTCATGCCGATGCCAACTGGGTGCCGGGCATTGCGCTGACGCTGGGCGGCGCACTGCTCTATGCCGTTACAACGATCCTAGCCAAAGGCCTGGGCCAGCAGCGCGCCGAAATCACGGTACTCTGCCAAACGGTGGTGGGGGTCGTCATGCTCGCCCCGTTCGCCGGCGTCGGCCAACATATTGCGCCTGCATCATGGGGCTGGCTGCTCGGCATCGGCGTGCTGCACACTGGCATCGCCTACGTGTTGATGAATTCGGCCTTCCCACGCCTGACGACACCGGTGATCGGCGTCATCACCTTCATCTACCCGGTCGTCGCCATCATCGTCGACTGGGCTATCTATGGGCATCCGCTCGGACCGGCGCAGGCAGCCGGCATGGCACTGATTGCGCTGGCAACGCTTGGTGTGCGGCTTGGCTGGCGGTTTCCAAGACGGCGTGTCTCGACCGTGTGAGCCCGAAGCAATTCCAGGGAAAGCACATAGCGCTTCCCCTGGAATTGCTCCAATAACCAAGAGACAGAGTCAGCCTTTGATAAAGCCGATGAAATCGTCTGGCGTGGCGCGGCCCATCTCTTCCTCCCAGTGGCGGCGGCAGAGCGAGACATAGACATCCTTGCCGATTGCCACCTGCTCGCCCTGGCGAGCCACCTTGCCATCGGGGCCGAGGCGCACGACCATCGTCGCCTTGCGGCCGCATCGGCAGATGGTGCGCACTTCGCGCAAATCGTCGGCGATGGCCAGCAGCGCGCGCGAGCCGGAAAACAGCTTGCCCTGGAAATCGGTGCGCAGGCCGTAGCACATGACCGGGATGTTCAACCGGTCGGCGATGCGGGCGAGCTGCCAGACCTGCTCCTCCTCGAGGAACTGCGCCTCGTCGACGAAGACGCAATGCACTGACGTATGCGCGTGATGCTCGGTGACGCGGGCGAACAGATCGTCGCCATCGCGGAACATCTCGGCTTCCGTCTCCAGGCCGATGCGCGACGAGATCAGGCCGGTGTCGCCCTTGCGGTAGTGGCCGGCGACGAACAGCATCGTGCCCATGCCGCGCTCGCGATAATTGTAAGAGGCCTGCAAGAGCATCGTCGTCTTGCCGGCGTTCATGGTCGCATAGTGAAAGTAGAGCTTGGCCATGCCGCTCTTTTAAGCCGACTTGCCCTGATACGGGGAGGGGCGGTCGCCCGCATTCCCCTGAAAAAGCCGGCCCGTCTTCGAAAAAACCGTCCGGCATGGCAAAAGCGCCTGATGTGTCGCTGATTGGCCAGCCCGCGCCGTTGATCGCGATTGTCTTAATGCTTGAAACCACACCAGAATGGTGTTTGGCTGACGAAACAAGGCGGGCATAGAAACCGTAGCTACGCTTCGCCAAAGAATCACAATGGGAGACTGTCTATGTCGCGTATGAACTCTTTCGTCGCCGGCCTCGGTCTGGCGGCTTTTTTGTCCACCAGCGCTGCCTTTGCCGGCGATCCGGCGAGCTGCAAGGCGGTGCGCCTTTCCGATGTCGGCTGGACCGACATCCAGGCGACGACCGGCATCGCCTCCGTGCTGCTGACCGCGCTCGGCTATGAGCCGCAGACGATCCAGCTGTCGGTGCCGGTGACCATGGCGTCGCTGAAGAACAAGGATCTCGACGTGTTCCTCGGCAACTGGATGCCGTCGATGACCAACGACATCAAGGACTATACCGCCGATGGCTCGGTCGAGACGATCAGCACCAACCTGACCGGCGCCGGCTACGGTATCGTCGTGCCGACCTATGTCGCTGACGCCGGCGTGAAATCGCTGACCGATATCGGCAAGTTCAAGGACAAGTTCAACGGCAAGATCTATGGCATCGAGGCCGGCAATGACGGCAACCGCATCATCCTCGACATGATCAAGAACCCGAAAGACAACCTCGAAGGCTTCGAGCTGGTCGAATCCTCGGAGGCCGGGATGCTGACGCAGGCCGAGCAGTCGATGAAGAGCAATGAATGGATCGCCTTCCTCGGCTGGACGCCGCATCCGGTGATGGGTGCCATGAAGATCACCTATCTCGATGGCATGGGCGACAGCGGCTTCGGCGCCGCCACTGTCCATACCAATGTGCGCAAGGGTTACACCACCGAGTGCCCGAATGCCGGCAAGTTCATCGCCAACCTGAAGTTCAATCTCGATATGGAAGGCGAGATAATGGACGCGATCCTCAAGGGCGCTGACGCCAATACGGCTGCGACCGACTGGCTCAAGAAGCATCCGGACGCGGTTGCTCCGTGGATTGCCGGCGTGACCACTTTCGATGGCGGCGACGCCGCTGCAGCCGTGAAGACTGCGCTCGGAAGCTGAGCAGGTCTTGCGTTCGGCGTGACCGATCAAGAAGGGCAGTCACTGTAGAAAGGGCTGCCCTTTTTCATATCCTGTGACAAGATGACCGTCCGGCAAGGACGGCGACTGCCAAAGAGGGGCAAGATGGATCCGATTTCAAAATTCTTTGTCAGTTATAAAATCCCCATAGGCGAGTGGGGCACAGCGTTCTTCACCTTCATTACCGACAATTTCAACACCTTCTTCCGCGGCCTCTCCGGCGGCTTGAATTTCCTGCTCGATGGAGTGGTCGACACGCTGCTGTTGGTACCGCCGGTCCTTCTCATCGCGCTGATTGCACTGCTTGCCTATTATCTGCAGCGATCGAGAGGCTTGGCGGTGGCTGTCTTTCTCGGGTTGCTGTTCATCCTCAACCAGAACCTCTGGAAGCAGACGGTAGAGACACTGGTGCTGGT
>NZ_RZRK01000789.1:0-2790 GCF_003997835.1 Mesorhizobium sp. M7A.F.Ca.CA.004.12.1.1 | reverse complement strand
GCGATTTTCCCCGCCTGCAACAGGGCTTCGGAGACGGCTGGGAAGTGGATCTTGATGTCGGCATGGTCGGCGACACGGCTCATCCTGGCCAGCGCGCCGATGGTGGCGCCGCGTTCATTCATCTCGATCCTGTCCAACCCCTTGAGATGGGTGATGTCGACCAGCGTCTCGGGCTCGGCGACGCCGCATTTGGCGAGGTCGATCAGCGTGGTGCCGCCGGCGAGCAGCATGGCGCCGGGCAGGGCGGCCGCCTGGCGTGCCGCAGCGAGCGAATTGGCGCGCACATAGGAAAAATCCCTCATGATGCAGCCTCCAATGCTGCCTGGCGGACAGCGGCGACGATGTGCGGATAGGCGCCGCAGCGGCAGAGATTGCCGGCCATGTATTCGCGGATCTCGTCGTCGGAGCCAGCATGGCCCTCACGAATGCAGGCGACCGCCGACATGATCTGGCCCGGCGTGCAATAGCCGCACTGGAAGGCGTCCTGTTCGAGGAAGGCAGCCTGCACGGGATGCATTTCGCCCTCCCGTGCAAGCCCCTCTATGGTGGTGACGGTGCGGCCTTCGGCTTGGGCGGCCAACGTCAGGCAGGCCAGCACGCGCTCGCCGTCGACATGCACGGTGCAGGCGCCGCACTGGCCGTGGTCGCAGCCCTTCTTGGTTCCGGTCAGGCCGAGGCGGTCGCGCAAGGCATCGAGCAGCGTGACGCGCGGCTCGAGTTGCAGATCGTGATGACGGCCGTTGATATCGAGATGAACTGGGATTGTTGTTTTTGTCATGGGCGCCTGGCTCCAGTTGCTTGACGCGAAGTCGGTTGATCTCATGGTGGGCCGGCGGGGGACCTGGCGCCCGCTGTCCGGCCCTTCGCTGTCGCTCCGGACCTTCGGGCGTTCGGCCCTTTTAAAAGGCCCACTGGACCTTTTGATCCGCCCGAAGGCGGACCGGGCCTTCACCGTTCGTCGGACGGGAAGCCGAGCAATTGGCTTCCCGTCCGCTAGGCGGATCTCACCTCACCCCAGCAGGTCTTCGATGCGGATCGGAAAGCGCCGCGGCCGCACGCCGGTCGCATGCCAGACCGCATTGGCGACGGCGCCGGCCGTGCCGGTGATGCCGATTTCGCCGACCCCCTTGATGCCGAGTGCGTTGACGTGAGGGTCGTCCTCGTGGACCAGCAGCGCCTCGACCGACGGAACGTCGGCATTCACCGGGACATGATATTCGGCGAGGTTGGCATTCTGGATCCGGCCAGAGCGCCGGTCGGTGATGGCTTCCTCATGCAGCGCGAACGAGACGCCCCAGATCATGCCGCCATAATACTGGCTGCGCACCAGCCTGGGATTGATGACCCGCCCGGCGGCGAACGCGCCGACCAGCCTTGTGACACGGATCTGGCCGAAATCCGGATCGACCTTCACCTCGGCGAACACGGCGCCATGCGCGTGCTTGGCATAGGTTTCCTGGGATGCCGGGTCCGCAGCGCCCTTGCCATGGCCCTCGATCTCGGTGAGGCCCGCGCGCGTGAGGATTTCGGCATAGCTTTCACCGCGGCTTTCATCGTCGCGCCGATAGAGGCGACCGCCGCGCGCCAGCACGCCTTCATTGCCGGCGCCGTAGAGCGGTGAGTGCTCGTCACCGGTGGCGAGATCGGCGAGCCTGGCGATGACGGCGGCACCCGCATTGTGGATCGCCATGCCGGCCGTCGCCGTGTGGCCGGAGCCGCCGGCAATGCCTGCATTGGGCAGATCGGAACTGCCGGCCCTGAAATCGACCTGGTCGATATCCAGTCCCAGTCCGTCGGCGGCGATCTGGGCGAAGGCGGTCCAGGCGCCTTGCCCCATGTCCTGCGCGCCGGTCTCCATCAGGCCGCTGCCATCGCTTCTCAGCACGGCGCGGGCCTCGGCCTGGAACATCAGGGCCGGAAACGTCGCCGTGCCGATGCCCCAGCCGGTCAGGAAACCGTCCGCGTCGCGCATCAGCCGCGGCTGAAGCAGGCGGCTCGCCCAGCCGAACGTCTCGGCCGCTTGCCTGTAGCACTCGCGCAGCGCCTTGGAAGAAAACGGCTTGCCGGTCATGGGCTCGACCTCGGCATAGTTCCGCAGCCGGAACTCCAGCGGGTCCATGCCGCAGGCGTGTGCCGCCTCATCGATGGCGCTTTCGAGTGCGATCGAGCCGGTCGCTTCGCCGGGCGCCCGCATGAACAGCGGGGTGCCGGTGTCCAACCGCACCGCATCGTGCGAGGTGGCGATGGCCGGGCTGGCATAGAGCGTGTGCGAGGCATCCGCCGCCGGTTCGAAGAAATCGTCGAACGTGCTCGACGCAGTCTTGGCGTGATGGTCGAGTGCCGTCAGCCGCCCTTCGCCATCCATGCCCATGCGCAGCGTCTGGCGCGTCGGCGCACGGTGGCCGACCGGGCCGTACATCTGCTCACGCCGCAGCACCAGCTTGACCGGACGGCCAACGAGGCGCGCCGCCAGGATGCCGAGCACCTGCGGCCCGGAGATCATGCCTTTCGAACCGAAGCCGCCACCCAGGAACGGGCTGCGGATGTGGACGTTTTCCGGCGCGATGCCGAACAGGCCGGCGATGCGGCCCTGCGCCATGGCAAGGCCCTGGCTCGGTGTGTCGATCGACAGTGTGTCGCCATCCCAGGCGACGACGATCGCATGCGGCTCCATGGCGTTGTGGTACTGGGCCGGCGTCTCGTAGGTGGCTTCGATCCGCGTCTTTGCGGATTTGAGGCCGGCCTCGACATCGCCCTTGTGCTGCACGGCCGGACCGCCGACACCGACAC
>NZ_RZRK01000788.1:0-2798 GCF_003997835.1 Mesorhizobium sp. M7A.F.Ca.CA.004.12.1.1 | reverse complement strand
CCGCAGACGCATGCGCTGGTGGCGTCGGCGGTGGCGGCCGAACAGGTGATGGACCTTGTCGAGCGCGGTGTCGGCGATTTCCACTTCTACACCATGAACCGCGCCGATCTGGTCTTTGCCATCTGTCATATGATCGGCATCCGCTCGCACGAGGCGGCGGCCGCCGGATCAGCTGCGGCATGAGAGTGGGTTGAACGACAAAAGGCCGGGAAAAACCCGGCCTTTTGAATTGGTTGGACTATTTGGGTGCTGGTCTTCCCCGCTTTGGCGGTCAGGGAAGGAAGCCCATAATAAGGGCTCCGATAAAGGCGAACGCAGCACAGATCATCAATGCGTTGATAGGCCTCGTAAGTCCCATGACATAGCCTCCTCTTAAAGAGCTATGTCACGGAGTCTAGGTTCATTTGTGCCACAGGCAAGCGGAAAATGTGCTGCATTGCGACGTGATTGTGAAATCCGCGACATGTCTTTTGCCGTTAGGCTTTGAAACTCCTAAGCAAAAACCGGCTTCAGGCCTGTGAATAAAATGTGGCCGACTCGTGTCGCTGCCGTGTCATGGCAGCGCTACCGCTGCGGAAGCCGAATTCAACTTTCGCGATGCGGGGGGCAATTGGGTGGTTAGAGCATCCTTTGCGCGTCCAGTGGACGCGCGGCGCTCTAACGTCGGCCGAACAACCGCCCGTCAATGGTGACGAGGCCGAGCGCGATCAGCACCACGCCGCCGATTTCGAACAGTTCCAGCCGCTCGCCAAGGAACAGGAAGCCGAGCAGCATCGCGCTGGCCGGTACGACAAGCGTGACCAGCGAGGCATTGGTGGCGCCGGCCGAGGCGACGAGGTTGAAATAGAGGATGTAGGCGAAGGCGGTCGACAGCAGCGCCAGTGCCAGCACCGCCGCCCAGACCGGCGGCGAGGCCGAGAACAGGCCGGATGGACCGTAGGTGAAGAGCACGATCGGGATCATGATGATGGTCGATGCCGTCAACTGTCCGGTGGCGATGATCGGCGAGGGCACGCCCCTGAAGCGGCGGGCAACCATCAGCGCGACGGCATAGGACAGCGAAGCCCCGATCAGCGCGAATTTGGCCCAGACCGAGCCGCCGAGCCCGGCAAGCAGGCCGGGGCCGATCATGACAGCCGTGCCGGCGATGCCGAGCGCAATGCCGGCGAGCTTGTTCCAGGACAGCTTTTCGTCCGATGTCAGCGCGTTGGCGAGGATCAACGTCCAGAACGGCGTTGTCGCGTTGAGCACCGAGGCGATGCCGGCTCCGAGCTCCGTCTGGCCGGCGAAGATCAGCGAGAAGGGCACGACATTGTTGGTGAGCGCCAGCAGGAAGAACAGGCCGGCATGCGGAAGCGCGAGGCGAAAGGACGGGCCACGCAGACCGAGATAGATCTGCAGCGCAATCGCGGCAATGGCGACGCGAAACAGCACCAGCACCAGCGGGGGGAGCTCCGCCACCGCGATGCGCGCGAAGAAGAACGAGCCGCCCCAGATCGCGCCGAGCAGCAGGAGTTGCCCCCAATCCTTGAGCACCATCGGCCCGCGTGGTGCGGATGTCGCGGCCATTGCCATGTGAGTCGCCCTCCCAGACGTATGCCAGTCAGGCAGAAGCCATATCCGGTTCGGCGACAAGGGCCACCCGAAACGTGATTGATGGCAAACGCCTGCCGCCAAGACCTAGCGCCCCAGCGTCAGCCGTACGAGACACAGAATTGTTTTCATTAGCCGCTAGCTTGGATTAATTGTGCGCAGGCTAGATCAAGGATTCGTCGATGCAGCGATTCGAGAATGCCCGCGAGGCGGCACTGGCGCTTCGCCCGGACGATCCGGTCTATTGCTTCCGCCCGCAGGTGCTGATGGCGGATGCCAGGCAGTTCATGGGCATGTTCCCGGGCAAGACCGCCTATGCGGTCAAGACCAATGGCGAGCAGATCGTGCTGAAGACCCTGGTCGAAGCCGGCGTCAAGGCTTTCGACGTCGCGTCGCCGGGCGAGTTCGCTGCCGTGCGTGCCGTCTCTCCCGATGCCGAGATGCTCTACATGCATCCGGTCAAGGCGCAGTCGGACATCAAGCTGGCGCTGGAGAAATACGCCATCCGCGTCATTTCGCTGGATCACGAGGACGAGATCACCAAGCTGACGCGAGTGGTGCGGGCGCTCGATATCGATCCGGGCTCGATCAGCGTGTTCGTGCGGGTGCAGACCAAGGGCCATGCCGCCTACGAACTGTCGAAGAAGTTCGGCGCCGGGCCGGCCTATGCCGTCGAACTGGCCGAGCGGCTGAACCGCACCGGCTACAAGGTTGGCCTGTGTTTCCATGTCGGCAGTCAGATCGAGGATCCCGACACCTATGAGCGGGCACTGGCTTCCGCCGATTGGGTGCGCAACCGGCTGACCTTCGATATTGCCGGGCTCGACGTCGGCGGCGGTTTCCCCGCCGAATACGGCCATGACCCCAACCGCAAGCAGATCGAGATGCCGTCGCTCGGCCAGATCATGTCGCGGCTTTCGGGCGATCTGAAAGAGTATCAGTTCGACCAGATGCCGCTGGTGGCCGAGCCGGGCCGCGTGATCGTGGCGCGCTGCCTGTCGCTGATCGTGCGGGTGCTGCTGCGCAAGGGCAAGCGGCTCTACATCAATGACGGCATCTGGGCGTCGCTGTCGGATTCATGGACCGGAAAGATCACGCTGCCGGCGCGCTTCATTCCCGATCCTGCGATCCGCTCGCGCAATGGCGAGGAGAAGAACATCGTGCCGTTCAAGGTCTGCGGCGCGACCTGCGATTCCGTCGACATC
>NZ_RZRK01000787.1:0-2802 GCF_003997835.1 Mesorhizobium sp. M7A.F.Ca.CA.004.12.1.1 | reverse complement strand
GTCCCACAAGCCTTGCAATCGAGTTTGTCGTCCAGCCGTCGTCCCATTTCCCAATAATTGCGCATTTTCGGCCATGAGCCAATTGTCGATTTCGTACCAAATCGCTTCAACCACCGGTGAGTCCTCCAGCCATGGCTCATCGGTCAATCGCGAGAGTCAAAAAGGACGGCCAGCCCCAGTTCCCGTGCCAGCTCGACGATCGTCTCCATCAACTCATCGTCTGTATCCTGCAAATAAGGCGCGTCCCTGCGAGCGGCCTCTATCGCCGCTTTGACCGAAACGATGTCGCCGTATCGCCCACTTCGAAGCTGCTCTGCCAGAAATGCCTTGGCGGTACCGACAGGTCTTATTGCCCATCTGGCGATGCTCATGCGGCTCCCTCCCATGGTCACCTCTGCTTTATTTTGATCCTCTCCAAGGTGCAGATCAATCGATGGTACGATTCCGTACGCAACCGCTCAGCCGGTTGGGAGACAGCCATATGACGTCGTCTGGGCCATGGTTCGTTCGGCGTTTCCCCAGGGGGGTCGACGCGAAATTGCCCAGTGTGACCAGCCCCGCGGGAACAATCGCTCGGCATGGGGGTTTCTTCAAAATCTCCCTCGAAGGATGCAAGGAGCGACCATGCGCATGTTGACGATAGCTGTCGCACTTTCCGGGGCGGTCATCATTCAGCCCGTCTACGCCCAAACTGTTGGACCGCAGCTTCCCCAGGTGACGCCACCGCAGGGCGAAGTGCAACCGGAGCAGGCGCTGTCAGATCCAGGCTCTGCTGATTTGAATTTCACCGGCGTTGCCATTGTCGCCGTCGAGGATCTGCCTGACGAAATCAAGGCGCAGGCGGATGCCGTGATCAATCAGACCAGCGCCGAAGATTTGCTACGCCTGCAAAACTCAGTCGATGCTTCGCCTCAAGCGACATCGGCCTTGAGGGCGAATGGGCTCAATTCCTCGCAGGTTGTCGCTGCAAACATAGATGGCGATGGCACCCTGACGCTGATCATTCAGACGACGACTTGAGGCGCCGAACCATTCGCATCACGCCTTGCCCCGACAGTCGCGGAGAGCAGCGATGGTCGAAGCCCCCGTTCGCAACTTCACCATCAATTTCGGGCCCCAGCATCCGTCGGCCCACGGTGTTCTTCGGCTGGTGCTCGAACTGGACGGCGAGATCGTCGAGCGTGCCGATCCGCATATTGGCTTACTGCATCGCGGCACCGAAAAACTCATAGAGCACAAGAACTATTTGCAAGCGCTGCCCTATTTCGACCGGCTCGACTATGTCGCGCCGATGAACCAGGAGCATGCGTTCTGCCTCGCTGCCGAAAAACTGCTCGAAATCAGCGTTCCAACGCGTGGACAACTCGTCCGTGTTCTTTTTTGCGAAATCGGCCGGCTTCTGTCGCATCTCCTCAACGTCACGACGCAGGCCATGGATATCGGCGCGCTGACGCCGCCGCTTTGGGGGTTTGCGGAGCGGGAAAAGCTGATGGTTTTTTACGAGCGCGCCTCCGGCGCCCGCATGCATGCGAATTATTTCAGAATCGGCGGCGTGCACCAGGATATGCCTCCGAAGCTTCTCGACGACATCTGGGCTTTCTGCGATCCGTTCCTCAAAGTCTGTGACAACCTCGACGAATTGCTCACCGGCAGCCGTATCTTCAAGCAGCGCAATGTCGATGTGGGCGTGATCGGGCTGGAGGATGCCTGGGCCTGGGGATTTTCCGGCGTGATGGTGCGCGGATCGGGCGCCGCATGGGATTTGCGCAAGGCACAGCCATACGAATGTTACCCGGACATGGATTTCGACATTCCCGTCGGAAAGAACGGAGACTGCTATGACCGCTACCTGGTCCGCATGGAGGAGATGCGCCAGTCGGTGCGGATCATGAAGCAATGCCTGGAAAAACTGCGGTCACCCGAAGGCCAGGGGCCGGTCGCGCTTCCAAACCAGAAGATCACGCCGCCGCGGCGCGCCACGATGAAACGCTCGATGGAGGCGACCATCCAGCATTTCAAACTTTATACCGAGGGGCATCGCGTGCCGGCCGGAGAAGTCTACGCCGCGGTTGAAGCGCCAAAGGGAGAATTCGGTGTTTATCTGGTTTCCGACGGGGGCAATGTTCCTTACCGGTGCAAGATACGCGCGCCATCCTTCGCCCATCTGCAGGCGATGGATTTCCTGTCTCGAGGGCACATGATCGCCGACGTTGCCGCCATCATCGGATCGCTCGACATCGTGTTTGGCGAGATCGATCGTTAGCCGTCCGGAGGTGTGCTTTGCCCCGCGATAAAGAAACTCCATCATCCTACGCGTGGATGGGAGGCTCTTCATTCTCGTCGGGATTGGGCAGCGGGGTCTCGTCCGGGAGCCTTTCCGGTTCGGGTTCCTCGATCGGCTCGGGCTTCCATGTTGGAGGCGGCACGGGAACATCGCGATTTGGGTCTGGCTGTCTTGGCTGTGGCATCGAACTATCTCCGTTCAGTCGGAACAACTCGTGCGCCGTGGCATGGTTCCTGGCAGAATCCAGCGAGATCGTTACGCCCTCGGGACACGAGTATGTTGGTCCGCCCAGGTGAAGGCGCAAAAGTTGCAGATCGTTCGGAACCGGTCGGATTTTCGAGCCGTTGTCGTCGACAGGGATCAAGGAGAAGCGCGATGAAGGACAAGGAAGGAAATATCGACCATACATTGCCGCAGGTCGCCATCGACGATCAGCAGGTGCGACAACTGGCGGCCACGACCGATTTGCCGTCCAGGCAGGCTCGCGGACTGGGGCGGCGTCACGGCCAAGAACCCCG
>NZ_RZRK01000786.1:0-2806 GCF_003997835.1 Mesorhizobium sp. M7A.F.Ca.CA.004.12.1.1 | reverse complement strand
AGACGATGGCGCCGCGCGCTTGCGTGCCCGCCTCCGCATTGGCCGCCTCGGTGGCGTAGTAGCGCAGGAAGTCGACGGCCTCGCGCACTTCGGCGACGCCGTCGGCCAGCGATTTGCCGGCCTCGCGGGTGGCGAGTGCAAAGAACTCGACCGCATTCGCCTCATAGATATCGGCGGCACGATTGAGGATGGCAGCGCGCTCGGCAACGGGACGTTTTGCCCAGGCCGGCTGCGCTTCCACCGCAAAGCGCACGGCGGTCGCGACTTGCTTTGCGGCGGCTTCGCTGACCGTGCCGACCACTTCGGAAGGCTTTGCCGGGTTGACGATCGGACGCTGCTTGCCGTAGCCGGCGGCACGGGTGATCGGCTTGGCATGCCAACGATCCGGCCCAGCGAAGGCCGCCCTGGCCTTGTCGATCGCCGCCAGCGTCACCGTGTCGGTGATGTCGAATCCTTTCGAATTGCGTCGCCCGACCCCAAAAATCTGGGAAGGCCGGGCAATCGCCGGATTGGCGGCCGGACCCTGGCTCTCGACCGTTTCGAGCGGATCGCGCGCAATGTCCTCCGGCTCGACGTCCTCGTCGGTCAGTTGGTGTACGAAGGAGGAATTGGCGCCATTCTCCAGCAACCGGCGGACCAGATAGGCCAGCAGATCGGAATGCGCACCGACCGGTGCATAGATGCGGCAGGGCGTGCCTTCGGACCGGCGCACCGTCTCGTGCAGCGCCTCGCCCATGCCGTGCAGGCGCTGGAACTCGAAGGAATCGCGATTGTCCGCCATCGCCAAGATGGCGGCGACGGTGTGGGCATTGTGGGTGGCGAATTGCGGATAGATGCGGTCGGTCATCGACAAAAGCTTCTTCGCGCAAGCCATGTAGGAAACGTCGGTGTTGGTCTTGCGGGTGAAGACTGGATAGCCTGACAGTCCGAGCGTCTGCGCGCGCTTGATCTCGGTGTCCCAATAGGCACCCTTGACCAGCCGCACCATGATGTTGCGGTCGTATTTCCTGGCCAGCGCATAGAGCCAATCGATGGCGAAGGCCGCGCGTGGCCCATACGCTTGCACCACCACGCCAAAGCCGTTCCAACCGGCGAGCTCCGGCTCGGCCAGCACCCGCTCGATGACGTCGAGCGACAGATCGAGGCGGTCGGCCTCCTCGGCATCGATGTTGAGGCCCATGCGCGAATGGCGCGCGGCCAGCGCCAGCGACAGGAGCCGGTCTGCCATCACAGGCAGCATCTCGTCTTTCTGCGCCACCTCGTAGCGCGGATGCAGCGCCGAAAGCTTGACCGAGATGCCGTGGTTCTGCCTGATGTCAGGACCGTTGGAGCCGGAATCGAGCGACGAAATCGCGTCGGCATAGGCCTTGTGATAGCGCAAGGCGTCGGCCTCGGTGCGGGCTGCCTCGCCCAGCATGTCGAAGGAGTAGAGATAGCCCTTCTGCGTCATCGGCCGGCCTCGCTTGACGGCTTCCGTGATGGTGCGGCCGAGCACGAACTGCTCGCCCATCTCGCGCATGGCGGCGGCCACCGCCTTGCGGATGACCGGCTCGCCGAGCCGCCGCACCATAGAACGCAGCGTGCCCTCGATGCCGCCCTCGCCCTCATCGAGGACGCGGCCGGTCAGCATCAGCGCCCAGGTCGAGGCATTGACGAAGATGGAGCTTGAACCGCCCGAATGCGCCGACCAGTCGTGCGGCGCGATCTTGTCGGCGATGAGGTCGTCCATCGTTTCGGTGTCAGGCACACGCAACAGCGCCTCGGCCAGGCACATCAGCGCCACGCCTTCCTTGGTGGAGAGACCATAGGCCGAGAGGAAGACTTCCATCAGCCGAGGATCCGACGAGCCGCGCACCGCCCGCACCAGATCGGCGGCCCGTGCCGAGATCGCCTTGCGGTCTTTCACTGAAAGGCCCGTCGTCTCGGCCAGTCGCTTCACGGCCTCGTCTTCGTCGGGCAGGTAGTTGGCGCGGATCTGCTGGCGGATGGCATCAAGCGCTGGCATGGCGGTCCCGTGGATCGAGCAAAGGGGATCGGGCCGGCGGTCACCGGACCGAATGGCGCAAGCTAGCACAAGTGTGAATTTTCAGTCGGTCCGAAGAAATCGACATTGCAGGTCATTCGATTTATCCTGGCAGCTCAGACTTGACATATGGACTGCATTTTCGATGATAGAAGACCAATTGGACCGCATCGACAGGAACATCCTGTCGGCGCTGGCAAGCGATGGCCGGCTTTCCATGTCGGAACTGGCGGCAAAGGTCGGCCTGTCGAAGACGCCGGTGCAGGCGCGGGTGAAGCGGCTGGAAAAGGACGGCTATATCAGAGGCTACCAGGCGATCATCGACCGCGAGCGCATGGGCGAAGGCCATGTCGCTTTCGTCCAGGTGAAATTGTCCGACACCCGATCCGCCGCGCTCGATGCCTTCAACCGATCCGTGCAGGCCGTGCCGGAGATCGAGCAGTGCCACATGATGGCGTCGAGCTTCGACTATTTGCTGAAGGTGCGCACCCGGGATATCGCCGCCTATCGCCGCGTCCTCGGCGAGCGCATCTCAGCCCTGCCCCACGTCGCCCAGACTTCGACCTTCGTGGCCATGGAGACGGTCAAGGATCGGTAGAGCGTAGGGATGGCTGAAGCCTCCCCAACTTCGTCATCCCTGGGCGAAGCAGGAGCGAAGCTCCGTCGCGGAGACCCTGGGATCCATGCCGCGACCTCGGCCGAAGAATGCAGCGGAGCAGAATTCCGCACCGCAGCAGCGCTTCCGAGTCCCGGCATGGATCCTGGGGTCTGCGCCGCGTCGCT
>NZ_RZRK01000785.1:0-2814 GCF_003997835.1 Mesorhizobium sp. M7A.F.Ca.CA.004.12.1.1 | reverse complement strand
TTGCACGACGGCGCCGGCCATCGCCGCGGGTGCCGTGGTGCCGGACTGGCCGGTCGACAGCAGCAGGATCGGGATGCCGCCTTCGACGCAGGCCTCAAGCACGCCGCAGGCATCCTCGGCGAACTTCATTGGCGGCACGACGAATGAGTTGGAGTTGGAAACGAACGGCCGGGCACGGAAATTCTCCTCGCCGCCGGCGATGGCGTACAGCATTTCAAGCGCAGGCTTCACGTTCTCACGCACGGTGAAGGATGTTCCGACGTGCTTCGATGTTCCCATCACACAGGCATAAAGCGTGTTGAAATCCATCTCGAGCGGATCGGCGATGTCGCGCGCCACCATCGGCCGCTGGAAGAAATGGATGTTGTCCAGCCCGTCGACGATGCGGGCGGCATCATAAATATCCTGCAGCTTGGACTCGCGGTACTCGCGCTTCTCCAGATCCACTAGGTGCACGGCGATGCCTGCCGTGCCGTAGTGCACGCGCTTGCCCTGGACCACCATGTCGTGCCTGGGGTCCTGGCCATGAAGCGTGAAATGTCGTGCCGCTCGCTTGATGGTGTCGAGCACGAGCGCGCGCGGAAAGCGGACCCGGCCATCGTCGCCGTGGACCGCCCCCACCTTGGTCAGCACCTTTATGCAGGAAGGAATGGCGTTGGCGAAACCCACTGTCTCCAAAAGCGTCAGCACGCCCTCGTGGATACGCTCGCGGTCATCCCCGCGCAGCGGCCCGTAGCCGCCGCCCTCGATGGCCTTGTGCTGTGGTCTGGTATCCTCCACCAGGGGAGATGATCGCATGGCATGTCCTGTTTCGCGAAGACCGGAGCGCTGCGGACGACGGTTCGCCGGCGTGTCCTGCTGTTCGACAGCCACTGGCATGGAAGCACTCCACCTTCGTCGGCAGGAACTCGTGGCGGTTGATCCACCATCGGCCTGCTTCTTCCCCTGACGCCGACTATGCCGCTGGCACTGGCCCATCCTATGGGCCAGCTGGCCCAGTTCCATGTGCCAGAGCTAAAATACCGGAGCCGCTGCGAACGGCTCCGGTCACGAGAGATCGACGATGGATCAGGCGGCCGCGGGTCTGCGTCCGGCGGCCGTGGCCAGTTCGCGAATGCCTGGCTCGATGTGCTGCAGTGCGATCGACGAGATGCCCAGCCGCATGAAACGCGAAGGCTTTTCAGTGCGATCGAAGAAACGGTCGCCTGGCTCGATGATGACGCTGCGCGAGGCGGCTGCCTCGGCCAGCCCGCGCGAATCGGTGCCGCGCGGCCCTTCGAGCCACAGCGACGTGCCGCCGGCCGAATCGGTCGAACGCCATTCCGGCAGGAAGGCGGAAATCGCATGGACCAGCCGCTTGCGCCGCTCGTCGAAGGCTGAAGACAGCCGCCGCACCAGCGCCTCGTGGTGGCCGAGCGACAGGAATAGCGCTACGGCGCGCTGATTGTTGGCCGGCGGGTGACGCAGCATGAAGCGGCGCAGCGCCCTGAGCTCCGCGATCAGTCCGGCGGACGCCACGATGTAGCCGAGCCGCAGGCCCGGAGCCAGCGTCTTGGACATCGAGCCGACATAGACGACGCGGCCGGAGCGATCGAGGCTCTTCAGCGCTTGCTGCGGTGCCTCGTCGAGAAGCTGGCTGTCATAGCCGTCCTCGATGATGATCTGGTTGTAGCGGTTGGCGCGCGCCAGAAGATCCTGCCGCCGCTCCGCCGACAACGGCACCATGGTCGGGCAATGATGGCTTGGCGTGACGAAGACGAACCCGGAATCGTTGGCAATAGAAGTAGTTACGATGCCGGACTGGTCGACCGGCACCGGCTGTATCTCAGCGCCCGCAAGGCGGAAGATCGAGCGGGCGTCGGGATAGCCTGGGTCTTCCATCGCCACCTTGGAGCCTTTGGACATCAGCAGCGTCGCCAGCATGTAGAGCGCGTTCTGAGCGCCCAGCGTGACGATGATCTCGTCCGGATTGGCGAAGATGCCGCGCCGGGGCAGGAGCCGCGCCTGGATCTGCTCGATCAGCAGCGGATCGTCACGGTCGACCATGTCGGACGCCCAGTTACGGATTTCCAGCACGGCAAGCGCCATGCGGTTGCACTCGCGCCACTCGGCGGTCGGGAACAGCGCCGGGTCGAACTGCCCGTAGACGAAGGGATAGGACGACTTGATCCAGTTCTCGTGCTTGGCCGGCGGCGGCATGTCGCTGGCGGCGATCTTGCGGCGTGCCTTCCAGTCGATCTCGTTGGCCTGGTCGGGCGCCTTCTGGTGCGGCTTGGCCGGTGTCGCCAGCACATCGGGATTGACGAAATGTCCACGCCGCTCGCGCGCCACCAGGAAACCCTGGTCGACGAGCTGCTGGAACGCCAGCACCACGGTTCCGCGAGCCACGCCAAGTTTTTCGGCCAGGATCCGGCAGGAAGGAAGCGGCATCGAAGCGGCGATCTGGCGGTCGAGAATGGCGGCTACGATGGCTTGGCGGATCTGCGCCTGCAGGGTTTGGCCGGATTCAGCCGAAATCCGGAACAGGCCGGACCATATCGCCGTGTCGTTTCGCTGTGGCATGGGAGATTTCCTCGATGGCCAGCCTTTTTCGCTTGGCTGGACCAGCCGAACGTAACCGTGGCACAAGGGGTTGCGCCAATCAATTTTTCTGATCGTTGGGATTTATGCCAGTGATCCTTCACGTCCTTTTGATGCCGCGTTGCGCCATCCTGGGGTGACGCGGCGCCTCATCCCGGCGATGACACCGTACGTGACGTCTGCGTCATCGCCGCGTGACGTCTGCGTCATCGCTGGGGTGACGGTGTGCGTCAT
>NZ_RZRK01000784.1:0-2819 GCF_003997835.1 Mesorhizobium sp. M7A.F.Ca.CA.004.12.1.1 | reverse complement strand
AGCAAATGCGCCGCGACGGCGATGTCTTCGTCATGGGCGAGGAGGTTGCCGAATACCAGGGCGCCTACAAGATCACGCAAGGCCTGCTGCAGGAATTCGGGCCGCGGCGCGTCGTCGACACGCCGATCACCGAGCATGGCTTTGCCGGCGTTGGCGTGGGTGCGGCGATGGCCGGCCTGAAGCCGATCGTCGAGTTCATGACCTTCAACTTCGCCATGCAGGCGATCGACCAGATCATCAACTCGGCCGCCAAGACGCTCTATATGTCCGGCGGCCAGATGGGCGCGCCGATCGTGTTCCGTGGACCGAACGGTGCCGCCGCACGCGTCGCCGCTCAGCACTCGCAGTGCTATGCCGCCTGGTACAGCCACATTCCGGGCCTGAAAGTGGTGATGCCCTACACCGCCGCTGACGCCAAGGGCTTGTTGAAGGCTGCGATCCGCGATCCCAATCCGATCATCTTCCTCGAGAATGAAATCCTCTACGGTCAGTCCTTCGACGTACCGAAGCTCGACGATTTCGTGCTGCCGATCGGCAAGGCGCGCATCCATAAATCAGGCAAGGACGTCACCATCGTCTCCTTCGGCATCGGCATGACCTATGCGGTCAAGGCTGAAGCGGAACTGCGTGGCCTTGGCATCGATGCCGAGATCATCGACTTGCGCACGATCCGGCCGCTCGATCTCGACACCATCATCGCCTCGGTCAAGAAGACCAACCGCCTGGTGGTGGTGGAGGAAGGTTATCCGCAGAACTCGGTCGGCGACCATATCGCCAACCAGGTGTCGCAGCGCGCCTTCGATTTTCTTGACGCGCCGGTCATCACCATCGCCGGCAAGGATGTGCCGATGCCTTATGCGGCGAACCTCGAGAAGCTGGCGTTGCCGAATGTCGGCGAAGTCATCGAGGCGGTCAAAGCCGTCACGTATCGCTGAACCGGGCGGGAGGACAAAATGCCAATCAACATCACCATGCCGGCCCTGTCGCCCACGATGGAAGAGGGCAATCTGTCCAAGTGGCTTGTGAAAGAGGGCGACAAGGTTTCGCCGGGCGATGTGATTGCCGAGATCGAGACCGACAAGGCGACGATGGAAGTCGAGGCTGTCGATGAGGGCACGGTGGCAAAGCTCGTCGTTCCCGCCGGCACCGAAGGCGTCAAGGTCAACGCGCTGATCGCCGTGCTCGCCGCCGAAGGTGAGGATGCAGGCGCCGCCGCGAAAAGCGGGGGCGGTGCTGCACCGGCCAAAGCCGAGACGCCGAAAGCGGAGGCTCCCAAGGCTGACGCACCGAAGGCTGAGACACCCAAGGCCGAACCGGTCGCGACCGCATCCAAGGCAGATGCGGCTCCGGTTGCCAACGGCCATGCGGCCGGCGAGCGCACCTTCGCGTCGCCGCTTGCGCGCCGCATCGCGAAGGAGGCCGGTGTCGATGTGTCTGCCGTGACTGGCACCGGCCCACATGGCCGGGTGGTGAAGGCGGATGTCGACGCGGCGATTGCCGGTGGAGGTGCCCAGGCGGCGCCTGCCGCCAAGGCTCCTGCTGGCGCTCCTGCGCCTGCGGTGAAGGCGATGTCGGATGATCAGATCCTGAAACTGTTCGAACAGGGCTCCTACGACCTCGTCCCGCATGACAATATGCGCAAGACCATCGCGCGGCGCCTGGTCGAAGCCAAGACCACCATCCCGCATTTCTACCTGACGCTCGATTGCGAACTCGATGCGCTGCTGGCGCTGCGCACGCAGATCAATGCGGCAGCCCCGGTGAAGAAGACCGATAAGGGCGACGCTCCAGCCTACAAGCTGTCGGTCAACGACATGGTCATCAAAGCGATGGCCATGGCACTGAAGGCGGTGCCGGATGCCAATGCCTCATGGACCGAAAGCGCCATGGTGAAGCACAAGCATGCCGATGTCGGCGTTGCCGTGTCGATCCCGGGCGGGCTGATCACACCGATTATCCGCAAGGCCGACGAAAAGACGCTGTCCGCCATCTCCAACGAGATGAAGGACCTGGCCAGCCGTGCGCGCAGCCGCAAGCTGAAGCCGGAAGAGTATCAGGGCGGCACCACTGCGGTGTCCAACCTCGGCATGTTCGGCATCAAGGATTTTGCCGCGGTCATCAACCCGCCGCATGCGACCATCCTGGCGGTCGGCGCCGGCGAGGAGCGGGCGGTGGTCAAGAACGGCGAGATCAAGATCGCCACCGTGATGTCGGTGACGCTGTCGACCGACCACCGCGCCGTCGACGGCGCGCTGGGGGCTGAACTGCTGGTCGCCTTCAAGCGGCTGATCGAGAACCCGATGGGCATGCTGGTCTAGGACGGAGAGGGCGGTGCGGATCTTCTTCACCTCCCTCATGGCGTTTTTCCTGTCAGGATTGGCAGGCGGCCTGGTTGCTCAACAGCTGGCGGTCGCAACCCATGCTCAGGAAGAATACATTCTGGTGTTCATGACGTCGGTGCTTGTCACCATTGCTACGACGATCATGTTTTTCATCGCGCAGCTTTTTGCGAACGCACCGACGATCATCAACTGGCTGGGCCTCTGCGCAATTGTCCTGTTCGTGCTGATCGGGCTCGGCCTGATCGGTTGGACGTTCTCTCAGCCGGTCGATAAGCGCCAGTGGGGAGGTGACCTGCCGATCGTCGCCGGCCTGGTTTTGCCGAACCTGGCCACTGTGCTGGTTCACTGGCTGTTCGTGCGCTGGCGGTTGAGGCGCGGCTCGATTAACGCACAGGTGGGCGCATGAAGACGGTTCTTTGCTACGGCGACTCGCTGACCTGGGGCTACAATGCCGAAGGTGGCCGCCATGCGCTGGAA
>NZ_RZRK01000783.1:0-2823 GCF_003997835.1 Mesorhizobium sp. M7A.F.Ca.CA.004.12.1.1 | reverse complement strand
GATCGAGCTGCCTGCGGACTTCAGCTCGCCGCTGGTGTAGAAAGAATAGAGCGCGGCCCCCAGCGGATCGGCGAGCGCGATCTTCACATCCCGGCTTTTGGCCTTCAGTCCGGAGGCGACGCCGGCCAGCGTGCCGCCAGAACCGACCGCCGACACGAAACCGTCGACCTTGCCGCCGGTCTGGTTCCAGATCTCCTCCGCGGTGGTGCGGATATGGCCGTCACGGTTGGCGACATTGTCGAACTGGTTGGCCCAGATGGCGCCGTTCGGTTCTGTCTTTGCCAGTTGCTCGGCCAGCCGCCCCGACAGTTTCACGTAGTTGTTGGGATTCCTGTAGGGCACGGCCGGCACCTCGATCAGCTCAGCGCCGAGCAGCTTGATCGTGTCCTTCTTTTCCTGGCTCTGCGTATCGGGAATGACGATGACGGTCCGGTAGCCGAGCGCCTTGGCGACCAGCGTCAGCCCGATGCCGGTATTGCCCGCCGTTCCCTCGACGATCACGCCGCCGGGCTTCAGCAGCCCGCGCTTCTCGGCGTCGCGGATGATGAACAGGCCCGCACGATCCTTGACCGACTGGCCGGGATTCATGAATTCGGCCTTGCCCAGGATCTCGCAACCGGTTTGTTCCGAAGCTTTGTTGAGGCGGATCAGAGGCGTGTTGCCGATCGCGTCGATCACAGAACGGGGCATTCAGGATTCCTTGTGTAGGTGCGCCGAAACCCTAGAAACCCGAAGCTGCGGTTTCAAGGCAAGAATTTGTCTGGTCCAGTCGCATTTGCAGTGCTGTTGTTGCGTCGGCGCTTCCCGAGGCTGGCCTCTTGCGCCACTGTTCATTTCCGGCTGACGTTGAAAAGCGGCTTTTCATTCGATTTCTTCACCGCTAGAGCAATTCCAGGAAAAGTGTGAAACGGTTTTCCGTCCGGAATTGCGTAGAAACAAGGAGATAGAGCAGTTCGCCGTTTCCGTGAAACGGTGAACCGCTCTAGAGCAAAGCACCAACAAGTCGACAGGGCGCAGCATGACACTCTACCGGGCTAACCCGAAGCACGGCGTCGCCTGGATCACGGGCGGCTCAAGCGGCATCGGCCGTGCGCTGGCCAGGGATCTTGCTTCCCAGGGCTATGCCGTCGCGGTGACGGCGCTTGACGACGATCCGATCGACACGCTTGTCGTCGAGACCGCGCAGATGCCGGGCAGTGTCACGGCCTTTCCCTGCGATGTCACCGACGAGCCGCGCATGGCAAGAACCGTCGCCGCGATCGAGAAGGAGCTCGGTCCCATCGTGCTCGCCATCTTCAATGCAGGGAACTACATTTCGACGCCGGGGGAGAATCTTGTCGTCAACGACTTTCGCCGGTCCTTCGAGGTCAATTATTTCGGCATCATCAACGGCCTCGTGCCCGCGGTCGAACGCATGCGTGTGCGGGCGCGCGGCCATGTCGTGCTGGTCGGCTCGGTGACATCCTATTTCGGCTGGCCGACAACGGCCGCCTATGGCGGCACCAAGGCGGCCATCAACATCCTGGCCGAGTCGCTGAAGTATGATTTCGACAAGATGAACGTGCGTATCCAGGTGTTCAATCCCGGCTTCATCGACACCCCGCTGACCGAGAAGAACATGCTGCCTATGCCGGGACTGATGCCGGTCAGCCGCGCATCGCGCCGCATGGCGCGGGGCATCAAGTCGGGCGGCTTCGAAGTCCATTTCCCGCGCCGGACCAGCTGGCCCCTGAAACTGCTCGGCCTGCTGCCGAGGCCGCTGTGCAGAGGGTTTATCAGCCTGATGACCAGTTGGAAGGCGCGGCCGCTGCATTACGACCGCAAACCCCCGATCGAATAGGACGCCGGCGAAATTGGCAGGCCCACCGTTTCGGGCCGCCTGGGTCATGGTTGAGACAAGTGCTGCGTGGAGTCTGCGATGGGGCGACGGATCGTGCTTGCTGTGCTGGGCCTGATCGCCATTCTCGCACTGGCCTTCGTGCTCGGCCCGCGCGTTCGCGTCGACACCACGATCCGTTTCGATCCCTCGCTCATCGCTGACGATCCGCAGGCCTATGTGGCAAAGGCGGAAGCCGCCATCCCCGGAATCCGTGACGGGCTGGAAAAAGAGATCGTCTGGGCCGATCCGTTGGTGCATGCCAGGACGCCGCTGTCGATCGTCTACATCCACGGCTTTTCCGCATCGAAGGGCGAGGTCCGCCCGCTGCCCGACGAAGTGGCGGAACAGCTTGATGCCAATCTCTTCTACACCCGGCTCACCGGTCACGGGCAGGATGGCGCGGCGATGACGCAAGGCAGCATCAACGCCTGGATCAACGACTATGAGGAAGCGCTCGCCATCGGCCGGGCGATCGGCGACAAGGTGATCGTCATCTCGACGTCGACCGGCGGCTCGCTGGCGGTCTGGGCGGCAACGCAGCCCGGTGCATCGGACGAGGTGGCGGCGATTGCGTTCATCTCCCCGAACTTCGGCGTCAAGGCTTCGGGCGCCGAGATCCTGACCATGCCGTGGGGCAAACAAATTGCCAGGCTGGTCGCCGGCAAGGAACACAGCTTCGTGCCGCGCAACGCGCTGAATGAAGAATTCTGGACCACCCGCTATCCGATCGAAGCAACCTTGCCGATGCAGGCGCTGACCGAGCTTGCCTATGGCGCGCCGGTGGAGAAGGCGACCATCCCTGCTTTGTTCATCTTTTCTGATTCGGACAAAGTGGTGCGGGCCGACCGCACCCGCGAGATTGCCGGGCGCTGGGGCGCGCCGCATGAACTGGTTCCGGTCGATGACACCGGCGACCCGGACAGTCACGTCATTGCCGGCGACGC
>NZ_RZRK01000782.1:0-2825 GCF_003997835.1 Mesorhizobium sp. M7A.F.Ca.CA.004.12.1.1 | reverse complement strand
ACCTGATCCATCGTCTGCGACGGCAGAAGCTGGTCCATCTGGCGCGACGGCTGATCGCAGCCGGTCTCACCGACGACGCGGGCCGGCACGCCGGCAACCGTCTTGTTGTGCGGCACAGGCGACAGCACCACCGAGCCGGCCGCTATCTTCGAGCAATGGCCGATTTCGATGTTGCCGAGGATCTTGGCGCCGGCGCCGATCAGCACGCCGTAGCGGATCTTGGGGTGGCGGTCGCCGCCGGCCTTGCCGGTGCCGCCCAGCGTCACGCCATGCAGGATCGACACGTCGTCCTCGATGACAGCGGTCTCGCCGACCACGAGGCCGGTGGCGTGGTCGATGAAGATGCCCTTGCCGATGCGGGCGGCGGGGTTGATGTCGGTCTGGAAGACCGAGGACGAGCGGCTCTGCAGATAGAGCGCGAAATCCTTGCGCCCCTGGTTCCACAGCCAATGCGCCAGCCGATGGGTCTGGATGGCGTGGAAACCCTTGAAATAGAGCACAGGCATGATGAAGCGGTCGCAGGCCGGATCGCGATCGTAATAGGCCTGGATGTCGACACGCACCGTCGTCGGCCACTCCTTGTCGTCGGCCAGCATGGACTTGAAGGTCTGGCGGATGAGATCGGAGCCGATGTCCTGGTGCGCCAGCCGCTCGGCCAGCCGATGAATGACTGCTTCTTCCAGGCTGTCCTGGTTGAGGATGGTCGAATAGAGGAATGCAGCGAGCAGCGGGTCGCGGTTGACAGCCTCCATGGCCTCGTCGCGGATCGAACGCCAGATCGGATCGACCGGCTTCAATGCGCTGTGTCGGGAAATGCTGATGCTGTTCATCGCCGTCTCGTCCTGCGTCCTGCCTGGCTTGCCTGTTGTGCTTGCCTGTTGCCTGGCCGCACATATAAGCCAGATCATAGCACGATTGAACTCAATTTTCCTTAGTGCTTTGTCAAATGGATTTGGTTCGCGGGAATTCAAGCAGCCATGGAAAACGAACCCTTGATCGACGACGCGCTGAAAAGCGAGCTTTCGGCGCTCTACCGGGCACAGGGCCGCCACTACCACAACCTTGCCCATATCGAGGCGATGCTGGCACTCGCTGGCGACTATCGAGGATTGCTCGGCGACCCCGAGGCGATCGAAGCGGCGATCTGGTTCCACGATGCCATCTATGACAGCAAGGCCAAGGACAATGAGGCGCAAAGTGCTGCCCTTGCCGAGAAAAAGCTGGCGGGCCGCGCAAATCCTTCACGCCTCAACCGCATCTCGGCAATGATCGTCGCCACCGCCACGCACCAGGTGCCGCCGTTCGAAGACGCGGCGGCCACACGGGACGCAAGTCTTTTCCTGGATATGGATCTGTCGATCCTGGGAGCCGCGCCGGACGCCTTCGACGCCTATGAGCGCGCCGTGCGGCGCGAGTACCACTGGGTGGAGGAGCCAATGTGGCGGGCCGGACGCAGTGCTGTCCTGAAGACTTTCCTCGCCCGCCCGCACATCTTCCACACTGAAGAGTTTCGCCAGCGCTTCGAACCGCAGGCCAGGGAAAACATGACGCGGTCATTGCAGGCCCTGCAAACCTCTTTGTGATCTTCGCCGGTGGCGCGCTTGCATGTCGCCCTATCCCGCCACGGGCGTTGCATCGAACAATGCACCGAGAAACGCCTGAACAAGCGAGCGCTGGGCGTCGGTCTTGCGATAGGCGACGCGGTGTATGGAACTGAACGAATAGGCCCTTGGCTTGATCGCCCGCATGTCTCCGGCGGCGACCCAGGGATCGGCAAAATGGCATGGCAGAAAGCCGATGAAGTTGCCCGACAGGATCAGCATCAACTGCGCTTCCATGTGCACGACCGATGCACTCGCCTTGGGATGGCCGACCAGGTAGAGGTCGTCGAAATGTCGATAGCTGCGCACCGAGAACCGCGCGGCATCGACGGCGCCTTGATCGATCCTTGAATCGGGCATCGCAAAGAGCGGATGCCGGCGGCCGCAATAGAGAAGATGCGGTTCGCCGCAATAGTCGCGATAGACAACCCCAGGCGCTTTCTGCGACAGCGGCCCGATGACAACGTCGCGACCGCCATCGGCAACTTGTTGCTCGAGTTCGGACGGCGTACCCACCGAAAGGTCGATGAAGACGTCGGAATCGGGCCCCATGAAGCGGCTGAGCGCGTGCTGGATACCCAGTTCGCCACTGGTGAAGACCCCATCCGACGTGCCGACCCGCAAGCGGCCCGACAGGCTGCCGCTGGCTGCATTGATGCGATGTCCGAAATCGTCAAGGTCGCGGAACAGCCTCTGCGCCGCATCGTAGGTTGCCTGTCCAACCTCGGTCAGGCGGAATTGCTTGCGCCCGCGATGGCAGAGTTGGGCACCGATGCGTTTCTCCAGCTCCGCCAGATGCGTGCTCAGCGTCGGCTGTGACAGGTTGAGCGTGATTTGCGCAGCGGCGAACCCGCCTGAATCGGCCAGCGCCACGAAAACGCGCAGCAGGCGGATATCGATATTGTCCAGCCGGCGCATGCCATTCCCCATGATGCACAGAACGATACATCGATGTTATTCGATGTATCGTTCTAAATAAACTCATTTACATCAATGTCAGAAATCGCGAGCCTGTACGGAACAAAATTGGGGAACAATCATGAAACCGTTACCAGGCACCGCCTTGTCCGCAGCCCTGCTGCTCGCCAGTTCGCAGCTCGCCCTCAGCGCCGACCAGATCCGCATCCTGGCGCCGACATGGCTGGGATTTGCGCCTGTCCATATCGCCAGCGACCTTGGCTGCTTCACCGCCAAGGGCCTTGATGTCAGCATCAAGTTCGAGGA
>NZ_RZRK01000781.1:0-2827 GCF_003997835.1 Mesorhizobium sp. M7A.F.Ca.CA.004.12.1.1 | reverse complement strand
TTTCATTGTGGCCTTCTTCGTCGCCGGGGCGCAGACGACGCTGCCGATCTGTGTCTTCGCGTCGATCCGGCGCGGCGTGACGCCGGAGATCAACGCCATCGCGACGATCGTGCTCGTCGCTTCCGTGCTGCTTGTGGTGCTTGCCCAATGGCAATTGCGCCAGCGCAAGCCGTCGAACTGAAAGTCGCATCATGATCCTCAAAGACCGCATCGCCGTCGTGACCGGCGCCGGCTCCGGCATCGGGCGCGCCGGCGCCATGATCATGGGCAGGGAAGGCGCGGTGGTCGTCATCGCCGACAGGGATCAGGCCGCCGGCGAAGCAACGGCTTCGGACATAAGGGCAGTGGGCGGGCAGGCCGAGGCGATCGCCACTGACGTCGCGGACGATGGGGCGCTGGAAAAGCTCATTGCCGGCACGATCGAGAGGCACAGGCGCATCGACATCCTGCACAATCACGCCGGCATCCAGGTCGGCGGAACGCTGACCGAGGTCGAGGTCGGCGGCATGGACGCGTCATGGCGGGTCAATGTGCGGGCGCAGTTCCTGGCGGCCAGGATGGTCATGCCGTCGATGGTCGCACGAGGCGGTGGTGTCATCCTCAATACCGCCTCCAATTCGGGCGTGTTCTACGACCGCGAGATGATCGCTTACGCCACTTCCAAACACGCGGTAGTGGCAATGACGCGGCAGATGTCGCTCGACTATGCCCGGCACAATGTCCGCGTCAACGCGCTCTGCCCGGGCTGGGTCGACACGCCGTTCAACGAACCGTTCATCGCCCAGATGGGCGGACGCGAGGCGATCGAAACCTATGTCCGCACCAAGATTCCGATGGGACGCTGGGCCAGCGCCGATGAGATCGCGGAAGCGATCCTGTTCCTCGTCTCCGACCGCTCATCCTTCATGACCGGCCAGGCGCTGGTAATCGACGGCGGTGAAAGTATCGGCTGAGACTTGTGCTTTCTTTATCAATTGCCCTGTTTCAAAGCCTTTCCGATATACCACGTCACGACTTTCACCCATGCCGCTGGATTCCGGCAGGACTATAGTCCTGCCGGCATGGGACTTCAGTGCCATCGCCGTTCAAGAGCGCTGATTCGTGTTTAATATCAGATGGTTATGCTTCGGGCTGATCGGCAGATCGCGTATTGAGACAGCATTTGTCTAAAGTTTACTCTGTACAATTAGCGATTTCTCATAGGACGGTCACTAGCGGTCGGGCCAGGTGACGATTCCCGAGGAGATTACCATGACAAACCGGAAAACTCTGTTCGCGGCGCTTGCCGCATTGGCGCTTCTGGCGTCTCCGGCGCTCGCCGGAGCCGGCGGCAACGGGCACGGCGGCGGCAATGGCGGTGGCAACGGCAACGGCGGGGGCAATGCCGGCGGTAACGGCGGCAATAGCAATGGCAAGAGCGGCGGTTCGCACGGCAAGTCTTCGTCGGCTCGGGGGCAGGTGGCAAAGGCCAAAACGGACGACACCACGGTCGACAAGACCACAAAGGTCTCGTCGGTTCCCAAGGAGAAGAACATCCACGCCAAGCTCGGTCGGCTGAACTCGCTTCAGCGCAACATCAACGCCTATATGAACTCGAAGAGCAAGAAGTTCGCTGCCATCCAGGCCTTCGTGACGCAGTCCGCCAAAGCCAAGGTTGCTCAGGCCGCCGCTGAAGCGGCCCAGGAGAAGCTGGATGCGCTGAATTCTCAGTTGACCGCGCTGACGTCGCTGACGCCCGAGCAGATTGCGGCCATGACGCCCGAAGATCAGGCGGCCTTGCCTGGGAGGATAACGGATCTGGAGGCCGAAATCACTGCCCAGGAGGCAGAGGTCACCGCCGCCAATGAGGCGGCTGCCGCGGCAGAGGTCGGCACCGATGATGCATCGCTCGACGCGGCACTGGCGGATATGGCCAACAAGCCGGTCGACGCTGCGGTCACGTCCTGGGCTCAGGGCGTCCTTGCCGACAAGATCGACCAGACGGCCGCCGCGATGGAAGCAGAAACGACGCCGTAACGACTTGCCGTTGAAACGGCAGTAGCCAATCGAAGAAAGATGCCGCCGGGTTTCGCCCGGCGGCATCGCTTTTTCCCGGCCATGGACTGGCTATCCCAGGATAGCCACCGAGCTGGCTATCCGGAGCTGGCGAGGTTCGAAACACTCAGACGTGCTTGCGGCCACCGGTCTCGCGGAACCAGCTGTCGGGGTACGGATACCACCATTCCTGGATTGCAGGCTTGTGGTCGATGATCACCATTTTGGAGCGGCGGAAGGCGTCGAGCCCCTGGCGTCCGAGCTCGCGGCCGAGGCCCGAGGCCTTCCAGCCGCCGAAGGGCAGGGCATCATTGTCGATCAGCGGGTTGTTGACCCAGACCATTCCGGCTTCGAGCCGTTCAGCCGCCTCGTGGGCTTCGGCCAGATCGGTGGTGAAGACAGAGGCGCCGAGCCCGAACGGGCTGTCATTGGCAAGCCGGATCGCCTCGTCGAAATCCCTGACCCGGCAGATGGCGGCGACCGGTCCAAAGCATTCTTCGCGCACGATTGCCATGTCCGGGGTGACGCCGGTCAGGATCGTCGGCTCGTAGAACCAGCCCGTGTTGTGTGCCGGAGGGATGCGTCCGCCGGTGACCGCCTCGGCGCCGTGGGCGATGGCATCGTCGACCAGCCGCATGACCTTGGTGCGAGCGGCCTCGCTGACCAGCGGGCCGATCTCGGTCTTGTCCATGCCGTTGCCGATGCGCAGCGCCCGGGTCCTTTCGGCGAACAGCGCGACGAAGCGGTCATGAACGGCATCGACGACGAAGAAACGCTCGGCGGAGGTGCAGAC
>NZ_RZRK01000780.1:0-2836 GCF_003997835.1 Mesorhizobium sp. M7A.F.Ca.CA.004.12.1.1 | reverse complement strand
GGCGATGCTGGCGAACGGCCGGCCGTCGATCGGCGACGTCACCGGCAGGCTTGCGCCGCTTGTTGCCTCGATCTGCACGCCATCGATGAACAGGCCCCGTGCGCCGATCTCCGTCCTGCGCAGCGTGTCGATGGCATTCTGACTGATCATGGGTGACGGACTCCCAGGCAAACATGCAATGTGGTTGGCGCGCGGAATTCCCAGCCGCGAAACACCGGCTCCTTGCCAGGCACAAGGCTGAGATCGGGGAAGCGCAGGAGCAACAGCCTCACCGCAAGGCACATCTGCTCGCGTGCGAAAAACCGGCCCGAACAGAAATGATGGCCGAAGCCGAAAGCGGCATGGTTGCCTTCGTCGCGGTTGATGTCGAAGCGGTCTGGATCGGCAAAGCGGCTCTCGTCACGGCTTGCCGAGGAGACAAGTGCGGCAACCGCGGCACCGGCTGGAATCGTCACGCCGCCAAGCTCGACCGCCCGTGTCGTCTGCCGCGTCTGCGTGCCGATCGGCGCCACCCAGCGCAGGCCCTCGTCGACCGCCTTCGGCACGAAGGTCTCGGGATCGGCGAGCACCTGCCGCATCTGTTCGGGATGGGCCAGCAGACCGGCCAGGATCGAGCCGGCGCCATGTCCGGGCTCCTGCATGCCGCCAAGCAGGATGACCTTGATGCTCGGCATCAAAAAATCGATCGGCCGCGTCGTGCCCTCCGGCATGCCATCGTGCAGCATATGCGACAGCGCCGAGTCATCTGGCTGGCGCGCAAGTCTTTCCAGCGTCGGCAGGATGGCGTCGCCGACCTCGGCACTGATCGCGTCGGCGATCTCCTGCCGCTTCGGGTCGTTCTCGAAATTGATGGCGCCCTGGGCAAGGCCATAGAACCAGCGGCGCAGCGTCGGCATGTCAATGTCGGCAAGGCCGAGCGAGCGCGCCAGGCTGAGCGTCGACACCGGTTCGAAATAATCGGCCATCAGCTCGGCGGAGCCCTGGTTGGCGATCCGGTCGAGAAGAGGTTCGGCAATCGACCGCACGAGGTCGCCGGCATAGGCGGCAACGGTGCGCGGCCGGTATTTCGGATCGACGCCCTGTCGCAGCTGTTTATGCGTTTCGCCATCGGTGGTCAGGATGGTGGGCTTGCCGAAGGAGCGCTCGACCGGCGATGAGCCGACGACGGCGGAGAAGATGTCGGGCGACTTGGCGACGCTCTCGACATCCTTCCAGCGGGTGACGAACCACAGGTTGACCGCCGGCACGAAAGCGACAGGCGCACTGCGCCTGAGCTCTGCATAGATCGGGTAGGGATCGGCTTCCAAAGCCTCAACGGTGATATTTTCGGCAAAGCTCAAATCCGCCACTCCCCTTGTGGTGTAAGGGCGGCGTGGCACGCCGCCCCTTTGCTTTTCTCAATCTTTCAGCGGCTGGCCGAGGTTTTCGAAGGCTATGGGATCGCGGCTCTTCAGCGCGCTGGCCAGCAGCAGGCCGACGATCGCGGCGATCAGCACCAGCCCCGGCAGGAACACGCCAAGAAAACCGCCGGCCCCGGACAGGCTGCCGAAATTGATGACGATCAGGTAGATGATGATGACGAAAGCGATGAAGGTCAGCCCGGGCAGGATGGTGGTCTTCAGCGCGTTCTCCTGGGCTGCCGGGTTGGCGCGGAAGAACATCACCACGGCAAGCGAGGCCACCGCCATCATGACGATGACGCCGAGCGTCGCGACATTGGTCAGCCACGAAAACAGCGCCAGCACCGGATCGAGGCCGAGCACGGCGAACAGGCCGACGACGACCGCAGCGAGCACGCTCTGGATGACGGAAGCGACATGCGGGCTCTGGTGCACCGCATGCGTCACGCCAATCGTCTGCGGCAACAGTTTTTCGCGGCCCGAGACATAGATATAGCGCGCAACCGCATTGTGGAACGCCAGCACGCCGGCAAACAGGCTCGACACGAACAGGATGCTCATCGCCTGCGACAGCATCGTGCCGGCGTAACGATCCGACAGGCCGAACAGGAAGGTCGTCGGATCCTGCAGCCCTTGCAGCGTCGGCAGCAGCTTGTCGACACCGGCGCCGACCGCCATCAGCCATGCCGTGAGCATGTAGAAGACGCCGATCAACACGACCGAAAAATAGGTGGCGCGCGGAATGGTGATCTTTGGATCGCGGGCTTCCTCGGCATAGATCGTCGTCGCCTCGAAACCGATGAAGGCGGCAAAGCAGAACAGAATGGCGATGGCCGGCGAGCCTGATGTGATCTGGCTCCAGCTGAACGGCGCCGCCGACAGGCCGCTATCGCCGCCGGTCTTGAGGATGGCGATGTCGAGGACCAGCACCACAAGATATTCGCACAGCACCAGCACCGTTAGGATCTTGGCGGAGAGGTCGACCTGCCGATAGCCGAGCACGGCGACCAGCGCGATGGCGATGAAACTCCACACCCACCAGGGCAGGTTGATGCCCCAGCCGGCGAACAGGCCTGACGTCGCGGCGCCGAGCAGGCCCATGACCCCGATCTGCATGGCATTGTAGGACAGGATGGCGATCAGCGCCGTGGCGCCGCCGGCCATGCTGCCGAGGCCGCGCGCGGCATAGGCATAGAAGGCGCCGGCATTGCCGACATGGCGTGACATGGCGACATAGCCGACCGCGAACAAAAGCAGCAGCACAGTCACGATCAGATAAGTGCCGGCAAAGCCGGCGCCATTGCCCATCAGCATGCCGAGCGGCGTGCCGCCGGCGACGGCCGTGAGCGGGGCGGCCGCCGAAATCACCATGAAGGTGATGGCGCCGACGCCAAGACTGTTCTTGCGCAGCCTGTTGGCCGGCGCCTGTTCTGCAA
>NZ_RZRK01000077.1:0-12678 GCF_003997835.1 Mesorhizobium sp. M7A.F.Ca.CA.004.12.1.1 | reverse complement strand
TGTCGGTATCGTTCGACCACGCGATATCGCCATAGTCTTCCGCACAGTACGCTTCGGCGTCGTGCTGCTCTTCGAGGTCGCAATCGTCGCGCTCTCGCTCGTCGTCCCCTTCCCTGTCATCGGCGCCGACGACTTCGATGCCGCCAGCCAGCCAAGGTTCTAGATCCGGGTCCGGCTCTACGAAGTCCAGCAGCGAAATCAGCCGCTCAATCTCGTCCTCGATCGAGCGGCGGACAGTCGGGTCGGAAAGGCGGGTGTGCGCGTTCATGACCGCACCGCCTTCCTGTTTGCCTTTCGCGTCGCCTGTTGACGGGAATGGAGTTCGATGCGACCCGCGAAGGCGGCTTCATCGCGGGCGACAGAGAGCGCGGTTTCCGGCGATCCGCCACCATTGCGGCGAAGCCAATCCTCTTTCCAGCGCAGATCACGGACGCACCGGGCCGGGATGAAGACCTGTTTGAGACATTGGATTTGCCAAGCCTTGAAGGCCTTGTCCGCTAGGTCGCGCTGGAAAACCGCTTCGGCGCTGTCCTTCCCATGTGTATCGGTGGCAAGGATGCGTCGAAAATCGGCGGTCATGCGGAAATGATATGCCAACTCGATTTGCATGCGGCCGGTGCGCCAGTCGGAGGCCGGCTTCAGCCATGCGATGAGCTCGTCCAGTTCCCCGGAAGGCGGCGGCTTCGGGCGAAAGTATACAACTTCGCCCATGGTCAGCCCTCACCACAGAAGGACGCAAGACAGGCGATAAACTCGACGTCATCGACCGCAACGCCGAGGGCTCCGTAGCCATGAATGAGAGCTGCCGCCTTCGCCCTCACTTCGACCATCGTCACGCAGGGATGCCTGATTAAAGCTTGAAACGCCGTGTTCCAGACAGCGATTGCGTCGTCTGCTTGCTGCATGGCGTCGTGGTGACCGCTGGCGTGGGTCACGGCTTCCTGTTTGCGCAGCGAGGTTAGGCCCTCGGTTTCTGCGGACGTGATGCCTGCCATCCACCGATTGTAGCCGGCGCGATCCATGCAACTCGACGCCCACGACTCATCAACCTGTGCCTTCTTGCGGGCAATCTCGGCTTCGAGGTCGCCGGACGACCGGAAGGCTTTCGGATGGTGCGACCAGATGGACGAGAGCCCACCGGGAGGCGTCCACTTCGGAAAGAGCTTATCGCCAAGCGCGTCAGCGATGGCATTTTCCCGAGCCGCTGTTGACACATAGGTCTGTTCGGCCCGCTGGCAGGCGGCGATTGCCTCTTCTAGGCTGGTCGGCGCGGCGTGAGCCGCAGGAGAGACCGCAACAACGGCGGCAGCGGTTGAGAAAGCAGCCGCACCAAGCAAGAGGTTGCGGCGGTTGACATTGGGCATGCCTTCGGCGGCAGCCCGAACAGATGTGCTCGGCATGTGTTTGGTTCCCTATGAACTAGTTACATTTACTAGTTAACCATGAACCGCAATTCGCTTGCCGTCAACAGCAAACTATGAAATATTCCTAGTCTACCGATATGGGGACACAACATGCTCACTACAGGAAACCAGCTTCGCGCTGCTCGGGCGCTTGCTGACATGGATCAAGGGACGCTTGCCAAGCGGGCAGGAATCAACATCAACACGATAAGCGCGATGGAAAAGAAGGGCGCCGAAGGACTGACCAGCGGTTTGGACAAGGTGCGCGCCGTGATGACCGTTCTTGAGGAAGCCGGCATCGAGTTTCTGAACCATGGGAGCCCAGGCGTCAGGCTGAAGGCAAGGCCATGACCCGCCTTTCTATCGTAGAAGAGCTTGAGAACGCCGCCGATAGCATCGCCGACATGTCGCGAGCGGATCTTCAGATCATGCTTCGGCGGGCTGCTTTGATGCTCCGGAACGTCGCCGGCCTACCGCTGGAGCCAGCCACGGAGGACGCGCTGAACTCCATCGCCGCCGAGATGAAGATCAGGCCGGGCGGATCTCATTCAGATCATCTTGCGTGAGTGGCTGGAAACGAATGCCTATTTGCCGGTCCGGACGATCGATGAGGAAAGCGAGACCGACGGCAGCGCCTAACCTTGCCGTTCCGCTGCAGAATAAACTCCGTCACTCATTTCGATGAGCCCGTCGCGATCAACCACCGAGATTTTTCCTCGACCCGCACGAATGTAGCCCATGCCTTCCAACGTCTGCAACGCGAGAGTGACGCCTGGTCGTCGGGTACCCAGCATCAGCGCCAGTTGCGCATGCGTAATCGGCAAAGGTTGTGGCAAGCGGTCCTGAAGCATCAGGAGCATTCGGGCGATTTTAGCGTCCGCTGTCTGTCGCGCGTTAGCGAAAGCCGATCCGGCAAACTGTGCCGCCAAGTCGTAGAAGTAGCGGATGACCAGCAGTCGCATGTTCGGGGAGCGCGCAAAAGCCTCAGTGAGCCGTCCCGCTTCTAGGGCATAGGCATCACAAGAGGTGAGAGCCACATAGTCATGTGCGGAAACCCCAACCCCGAAGGCGAGCGCGGCCCCGGTCATTCCTTCCTGTCCAACTAATGCGATGCCGGCGGCCCCGCTATTGTTATTTCTGGCAATTACACCTGCCACCCCGCTGCAAATGAAGTAAACAGATGAACTCACAGCGTCGGCAGTTTCGAAATGGTAGCCTGGGGGATAGGTCTGAAGCTTCAATTCGGGAATCAGGGCACTTTGGTCATCATGGAAGACCAAGGCGCTCAAAAGCCGGTTGAAAAACTCCGTCACCCGCTCCCCAATTCATTCTGGTGAACCTGCATCGTAATGCACAATCGCATCAAGGATCGTTCTATACAGGCTGTCAACTTCCCCGTCGATCTCATCGCGTTTTATGCCAACCGCTTTGGCGTCAGCGTCCATGGCGGATTCTCCAAGAAGGTAGCCAAAGCCGCCGTGAGTTCCGGCCGCGGGAGAAGGGCTAGTTCTCCTCATCGGAGTCGTGGCGCAGGTCCTCCTCGTCACGCATGGACTGAATGCTATTCTGCGTGTTCCTCGCATCCAACGCCGCTTGCAGTCTCGCCGCTGCGATTAGGATCCTATCGGGTACTGCTTCCGGTGGAGTAGGCATTTCCATAGGCGCATTAACATTTGTTAGTCGAAAATGTTCCCCCGGCGGGCATAGGGACCACCGGCCGCAGGAACCTTAGACGATCCTGATTGCCACTGGGTGCGTGATCTTTTGCACCGCCCCTAGAACAGGTCCTCGAAGTCAGCAGGGCTGCCCCTGGTGCGCCGACGAACGACAATTTCCAGACCGAGGGAAGAAAGCGTTACCATCAAGGTTCGCAGCTGCACTGCAGGCTTTCCGGCCTCAAGGTGCGATATTGTGCCCTGGCGGAGGTGCACTCGATCTCCAAGCGCCTCTTGCGTAAGCCCTGCTTTCCGACGGGCGCGCCGCAGGATTGCGCCGATCTGCTTTTCATTGCGCGCTATCGCGTCAAGCATCATGGTCCTCCGAATACGCGAATGCGTATAAAATGGTGATATACGCGATGGCGTATAAAATGCCAAATTAGAGAAAAGGCGTCCAAGGTGTCGATCGGACCGGCATTGATGACGGGTGCCAGTTCCTCGACGAACTCCGGCAAGCTGCACGGCGGCGACCTGATCGTGTGCACTACAGTGTACTAAATGATTTGAGACAATGGATATCGCCCGTTTTCTTTAATCAGCAAATTCGCCCCGTGTTACTCTCCCTTAATACCGTCGGACGGTATTAAGGAGCGCCGGCGATGCCCGAACTCTCGACTGCTCTTCGCGTCCCGGCAGCGCAATACCTTCGCATGTCAACCGACCATCAGCGGTATTCACTCGATAATCAAAGAGCGGCCATTTCGGAGTATGCCGAGATGAGAGGCTTTGCCGTTGTCCGCACGTATGCCGACGCAGGCAAGAGCGGCCTAAGTCTGAAAGGGAGGGACGGACTACAGCAACTGCTCGCGGATGTCGTGACTGGTCAGGGCGGCTTTTCCGTGATCCTCGTCCTGGATGTCAGCCGGTGGGGACGATTCCAGGATACGGACCAGGCCGCGCACTATGAATTTATCTGCCGCGATGCAGGCATCAATGTCCACTACTGCGGGGAACCGTTCGACAATGACGGCAGCATGGTCGCCAGCATCGTAAAGAACCTGAAGCGGGTAATGGCGGCCGAGTACAGCCGCGAACTTTCCGCCAAAATCTACAGAGCGCAAATTCAGCAAGCTTGCCTCGGATTTAAACAGGGCGGCCCCGTGCCTTATGGCATCAGACGCTTTTTGGTTAGCCATGACGGAACGCCGCGATTGTTCCTCGGGCCGGGCGACCGCAAGGGGCTCAAATCAGACCGCGTAGTTTTTATGCCTGGACCTGACGAGGAGCTCAAAATAGTACGGCGAATTTTTCGCATGTTTCTCGCGCAGAAACAAAGCATTGCGAACATCGCCAAGACATTGAATGACGAAAAGATACCGTCGACGGATGGCGACTTATGGCGTTGGGGACGGGTCAAAGGCGTGTTGCGAAACGAGTTGATGACAGGATACTACGTCTTCAACCGGACCAACCACAAAATGAAAAATCCGGTGCGCCGCAACCCTCCTGATCTTTGGGTCCGGACCAGGGTGATGGAGCCTATTATTGAACCTAAAACATTTGCCCGAGTGCAGCGGGAATTCAGCTTGGGACGGGTCTTTGCCCTCCGAGACCCCGACATGATCAGAAATCTGAAGTGCCTCTTACGAGAGAAAAAGAAGCTCTCGCAGGCGATAATCAACAATTGCCCCTACACACCCTCGGCGCATGCATATTGGGTGCACTTCGGGAGCCTACAGGCCGCCTATAAGGCGGCTGGGTTCATATGTCCGCCAACCGGCCAACGAGGTAAATACTACTCGGATGACGATCTGCTAGATGGCATCCGCCGATTGCACGCAAAGTTCGGCTACATCACAATCGCTTTGATCGACAAGGACCGCCACCTCCCAAATCACAAACTTTTCATCAAGCGTTTCGGGTCGGTTGTGAACGCCTATGGCCTAGCTGGCTTTCCTACGACAACGAGCGAAAGTATCTCGGCAGCCCGACAGCGAACTGCCGCTCGGCGCCGGAACGCGCATGCTGCTCGGCCGACAGCATCCTCAGAGTGATCGAAGCCTTGAGGAAGCAGTGACGGGCCGGCCAAGGCTGTACGTCCATGGCCAACATCCCCTCCATTAGTTGCCTCCTAGCGGCCGAGCGGTTGCCGGGAGAGCGAGACCAGCTCGGCCTCATCGGTCACGCCGGCCATGAAGTTCGCAATGATCCGGGATGCGATGGAGTCGCGGGCATCCGTCGACTGGCCATCAAGCTTCAACTGCTCAAAGACGCGGCCCAACAGCGCCAGTTCCGACGGCTGCAAGACACCGGCTTCAGTCGCTTTCCGTCGAATCGGCATTGATCGCACCTCCCCGAAGTCCGTGTAGAATGCCGCAGACGCCCTTTAAACGCAAAATGCGCGACCTACGCCAAGTCATTTGGCACGAACAGCCAAAGCACAGGCCTCTGCTCGTTGTGGTGGAGTAGACCTTTATACCAAACATTGGCCGGAACGGACACTGCGGCCTGTCCGTCAACCTGACATCCAAGATGCCAGCAGCAGGGCGCACAAGGATGACACCAAAGCAGCGGCCGCAATAAGCACCCCTGCGCGCTGCCACCCCGTCGGTAGCTCGTGTCCCAATCCATTGGGCCGCCGATTATCATTCATGGGCAGCAGAAAAATAGGTTCCGCTAGTTCTTGCCGCTGGGGCCAGGACCGCGACCAACGCCGTTTCGAAGGCGTTGCGATGATCTCACCAGTTTGCATGCGCTCTCCGTGATGAATACCCGCCACGCCAAGCGAGCCGTGGCGGGTAATCAACCAACCGACGATGAGGGGACTGTTGAACGTCGGCTGCATCAAACGTGTAAAGAACTCCAATGTTTCACGGGTCAGACCTTTGCGCTTCGGCATTGGGCTTTGGTCGGGTTCTTGCCCTCGGAAATGAAAAAGCCCGCCGGCCGTGAGGCCAGCGGGCTTGCTTGACCGCCCTTGAGCGGCGATTCGCTACTTCCCCGGATTTGGTTAGGTCGGATCCAACGGGGGAAGAGATGATGGGGTTGGCGAAGCCGTCACGGACGACAGTCGCTCACGCTTCGTGAAAACGGGCTTCTGATAGATCTTCTTCATCGACATTCCCCTTTGCCAATCCGCAATGTGTCACTCTTTGGCTTAGGCCGGGCAGCGTGTCAATCGCGCGACAAAAAGCCCGCCACCTCTCGGTAGCGGGCAAGGTCTGTAGTAGCTGGGATCAACCAGCATAGGTCAACTTGCGGCGTCGGGGATAGTTGCGATGGTCGGGCGGATTCCAACTCTTGCCGCCCTAACCTGATGCTAAATCGGCCGCCTGCCCCGCATCTTTCAATACAGGCTGTTTCCGCATATGTTCCGCCACATGTCCCGGAACACCGTCCTTCAGATAATTGCCGCCTTGATTACGATTGCGGTGCTGGCGGTACTGCATCAGGGGCTTGACTGGTTTCTTAGCAGTCTTGAACCAAAATTCATGATGGGGCTGGTCGTCGGCTTTATGGCGGGGACAGTCCTGGTTCTGCTTATCTGGTACTATGAGGACCGCAAAGTGCGGTATTCAAGGGCGGTTGGCCCCGGCGGGGCCGCTGAGCAAAAGCGCTCGCGCAACGCGATCGACCTGTGACTGCTGAATCTGAGATCCCCGGCCGGCCTTCATAAGCGCTTCCAATACTGCGCTCTGTTGCGGGCCGCCTATCAGCGTGCGAGCCATGTCGGCTATAGCCTTTTCGTTTCCGCCATTGTTCAAGGCGTCAATGACCTTATCCACCGTCCGCATGCCGGCCGCTCGGGCCGCGCCGCGGGCACCGCCGGCAATGAAGCCTTCGCGTAAGCCAAACCCGGGGGCGTTGGCGGGATCAATTGCTTCGCGAGCAGCGACACGCGCCGCCGTCTCCGAATTGCGCGTGACGATGTTCGACGTGTCGGCAAACAGCTTTTCCCGGTCAAGCAGATCGATGATGGAGCGGGCCTTGTCGGACCCGAAAAGCGTCGACAGACGAGCCCTGTTCCAATCGCCTTCGCCCTTGATGAGCCGCTGAAGCGCTACACGGTCGTTTGCGTTGGTACCGACGATGCGCTCTATCTCCGCCCGAGCGCCTTCACGCAACCGAAGCGGCACAGCGGACGGCCCGACTTGCAGCCCCTGCGGCAATGCACCTTGCCGGACTTCTGCGGCGAGTTCGTCGGGGCGCGGCGCTTCCCGGCCGCTTGAAAGGACGGATTGGCCACGCCCAACAGCCTCTTTCTGCCGGGCCAGCTCTGCATATTTCGCGTCAACTTCCTTGATCCCGGGAACCGATGCCCGAAGCTCGTCGTCAACAGTCTGCCGCGCCGTGGTCAGGGCGTTGACGGCGTTCGTTCCCTGGGTTGTCTCCAACATGTCGTCTATAGCGTGCCGCGTGTTCAGCAATTCGCCCGCGTCCGAAACTAGAGACGTGCCGGGGGGCGGTTGGCCATCGGCCCGAGCCCGAGCAATGTCAGCCGGCGTTGGCTGATGGTCCAGCATCGAGCGGACACGCTGCACAAGGCGCTGCGGCTCGCCGCGCAACGTCTGGGCTTCGGTTTCGAGATAGCGGGCAATCGGTAAAGTGTCGACCGGGCCAGCATCGCGCAATGCCTCTTGATATTCAGGCGCGAGGCGCTGTTGGTTGGTATTGGCTCGATCGATGATGCGCGAGGGCGTGGGAGCTTCGCCAAGCGTTTCATCAAGGGCCGACCGGATACGCCAGTTAGCATTAGCATCGCGTGCGCCGATTGCGTTTCGAACGATTGCCTTGCCCTCGCCTGGGGTGGCGGCAATAGCGCCGGCGGTATGCCGCATGTTCGCGCCAAGGTCCATCAACATGCCGTTGTCGCCGAGCTGCGACAGTGCAGCGGGATCTACGGCATCCTGACGAACAGCCCCCGCCAAGACCTTGGCGGCGGTCTTGTCGAGCCCGAGGGCGCGCGCGACCGCGCCGATGTGGAGGTTGTCGGCGACGGCCTTGACGCCCTTGCCGATCAGCGGCGCCAAGAATGGCGCAGCCAAACCAGTCGCAAACCCGATCCCGGCGCCTTTGCCGGTTTCTTTGATATCTCCCCCCGAACGCACAGCAGAATCCGCACCGTTGATCGCGGCTCCAGAAAGCGCGCTAAGGCCATATTGCAGAGGCTTCGACGCAGCTCCAATGCCAAACACCTCTGGCGCAGCCATCATCGCCGGCAATGTTCCGGCAACCGCACCCGTCACGTTGCCAAGCGTCCGCGCGACAGGGTGGGCCTCGCGGCTCGCCTCGTTCATGCGGGTCATCTCCGCATTGACTTTGGAATAGAGTTCGCCAGTGAGAAGCGAGCCTATGGCAGCGGACGCGGCTGTAAGACCCTTATCGATGTAGGGACCGGCGATCGGCACGCCCTCGCCTGTCGATGTCAGGTAGGTTCCCATGGCGCCCATGTCAGGACTCGGAACAAACGTGGGTGCCTCGTGGCCGCCTTCCGGCTCGGGGCCGCCGCCGGCTATGATCTGTTGCGCCTTCGCGATCCCTGCTTTCGCGCGAGCGTCAGCATCCGTTGCGGCTGCGTTGGGAGGCGCGGCCGGGAGCGACTTGGCAATCTCGTCCACTGCCGCGTTCTGCTGCTCGGGCGTCATCGACAGAAAGGCGTCGTCGACCTTGACCTTTTGGCCCTGGATGTTGAGCGTTGCCATCAGGGTTCAATGCTCCATTTCAAGCCGTTGCTCGTCGTGCCGGCGCCGGTCGGCTCCCCAGCCGGAGCATCGCCGCCGCCGCGACTGCTCCTGATGGCGTCGACCATCGCACGGACGCGCGCCAGCTTGTCGTTGACCGATTCCTTTGCCTCGCCCGGCTTGGGCGTCAGGATGGAGGCCTGGTTTTCCACTTCGGCCGGCGCCGCCGTGGCTCCGGACACGCTGTAGAGATAGGATGCGATTATTGTTTTCAGCGAGTTCGAAGCGCGCTGGTAGTCCGACGATTTCAGGTAATCCGCCCCGTAGTCCGATCCGTGCGGCACGGCTGAAAGCGCCTGATCCGAGAGATTAGACAAAGCGGAGAAATTATCTTCGACAATCTTCAGCTCGGGCGCGACCACTGAATACAGCTTGGCGTCTCGCTGCTGCTGCTCGTTCGGCGGCTTCGACTTCGGACCGGTCAGCGGGACGATTCCCGCATTCTGGTTGGGAACCGGGTTGGCGGCGCGCGGGCTCATCGGTGCGATCGGCGCCGGAGGTGTTTGCACGGGCGCCGGAGAGGCCGGCGGTGAAGCGGGACCAGGCGCGGCGGCGGGCGGTGCGATGGGCTGGGGAGCCTGTCCAGGCATCTGTGCGACGATGCCGGAAGGCGTCAGGAACATCATTTCTCCATTCGGGCCGGTGATGGTCTTGCCGGCCGCGATCTGGGCCGCCTGTTCCTGTGTGACCTTGTTGTTGTTTACCAGCCAGTTGAGCGCCTGGGCGTCGACTGCATTTCCCTTGAACATGTTTGCTTGGCCGCCGCCGGGCGATGCGGCGACAGCTTTCGTTTCACCTGTGCGCTTGTTGTACAGCGTGCCGTCGTCAAGCTTCTCCCAATCGGTCTGCTGACCCGTATAGACGGCCTGATGGGTCTTCGGATCGACAAGAGAACCGCCAACCTCAATGAGCTTGTCCTGGTCGGCTTGCATCTTGCGCTCGTCGAGATCGAGCCTCGCCTTTTCGGCCGGCGTCATCTGCGGATTGCGCAGCCGTTCCGTCTCGATGCGGGTTTTCTCCATGTCGAGCCGGTTCTTTTCCATCTCCATTTGCGTGGCCGGGTCGGCTGCGGCCATCTTCTGTTTCAACAGAATGCCAACCACGCCGCGCTGTTGTTCGGACAGCCGGGGATCTGTCGCCGCCTGCATGAGCTGCTGAACGGTTGGGCCACCGCCCGCAACCTGCACGCCCTGCGGGCCTGGCGCCGCACCAGGACCGCCGGCAAGCACAGCGCCCCTCTGCGGGATGCCGCCACTATCAACCGCACGCGGCGACTGGACGCCAGCTTGTTGCGGCGCGCCAGACAAGGCTTGCGCGGGTGTCTGCTGCGGTGCGGAGGCTGCGGGAGAAGCAAGGGCGTTGGCGACGGCGGTGCCTGCGGGTGCCATGCCCGAGGCTGGGTCAAGGCTCGCCACTTGCACCGGGTCCGAAGTGGAACCGCTGAACCGCGATGCGAACGAGTTGGCCTGTGCGATACGCCGCGCGGCCTCGCCGCCTGGTCGATCGTAGCCCGCGAACTTCCATGCATTGTTCATGATCTGCTGGGCTTCGGTCGGCGACTTTGCTGCGTTCAGCCGATCGATCAGCGTCGGATCTTCCTGAAGGAAGAACTGCGCTTGGAGCTGTGGCGAAGGATTGCTGGGATCGCCGCCGTTCTTGGCCGCGAATTGTCGCATCGCCTCGAAACGTGGGCCGCGCCAAGACAGGATTCCGCCTGCCGTGCCAGCCTCACCGCTTTCGCTCGGGTCCGACCAAGAACCGAAGGCGTTCTTCGGATTGAACCGGCTTTCAGCGTTCGCAGTTGACGCGACGGCGGCGAGGCCATTGGGATTGGTGACCTTGCTTTTCACCGTGTCCATGAAACCGGAATAAATGCCGTTTCCCGAAAGGTCCGGAGTTGGACCAGCCGCCCCTCCCATGCCAGAGGACGCAACATTGCCGCTTTCGGCCACGGGAGCCCCACCGGCAGCAGCGGAGGTCGAACCGGCCCCCGAGCCAAAGAGCGCCGAAAACACGCTGTCACCGCTCTTGCGCCAGTCCGCTTCCGCCCTGTTTGCCCTGCCGTTGGCCATACGGTAGCCAAGAGCCTCGCCGATGGCAGAAAGGCCCTGCCCGACCGTCTTCGGTGCCGCCGGACCGCGAAGGGCGTCCGCGATGGCGCGAAGTCGCGCGAGTTCTTCAGGCGTCTGGACGCCAGTATCTCCGCCGAAGATGAAAGCCGGCTGTGCGGTCATGCGAATGCCCTCCCGTAGTCGACGGCATCGAAGCCGTTGACCGTCGTCACCGCATAAGGCCGATAGGCGCGCACCTCGTCGGCCATGACGCCGACCTGTTCACCGCCGCCCCAGAGATATTCGAACACGTACTTCGTCAGGCCGTTGGCAAAGGTGCCGATTGCGCGGATGTTCTTCTTCAGGCGGCGGTCCGAAAACTTGATCAGGTTCGCGCCCAATCCGAACAGACCGCCCATCAAATCGCTGCTACTGCTGGCGTCCTGCTGCCACTTCTGGAGCTGCTGATTGTAGTTGGTGTTGATCAGCCCCGCCGTGTCGGTCGTCGGGATGGTCGGCATGTTCGCGTTGACGAAGTTCGGCTGGCTGACCTGTGAGCCCGAGAGCAGCGCCGTCAGGTTGTTGATCGGGGCCGAATTCTGGGCCAAGGCCTCCTGCACCGCCTGCCCGCGACCGGACAGCAGCAACGAATTGTAGGCGTCGTTTTCTCCCTGGTCCTGGATGTTCTGCGCCTGGGCGTAGTTATCCGAACCGGGACGGATGCCGCGATTGATCAAGTCGGCTTCGTTCGCCTGTCGGCGAGCATCGAGCGCCGGCTGAAGGCGCTTCATGCCGAGATCCATCAACCGGCCTTCGGTTGCGTCGTTGGACAGGTCGACCGGCTTGGCGAGCCAATCCTTCAGAAACGACGATTGGCCGGCCGCCAGTTCGCCCAGGTTCAGCTTTGCCTGGTCGGTCTGGTCTTTAATCGCCTGACCGGTTCCCGACAACGTTTGCGTGGCCGTGTAGGTCGGGATGTCATAGGACTTGCCCGTGTAGGGATCATTCCATTTGTACGTTCCCGTCTGGGAATAGTTCAGCGAGCCATCGGGCGTCACCTGATTGACGTTGCCGAGGTTGGCATTCGCAATCGCGGTGCCGACGTTCGTTGCGGTCGACGCTGCTGATGTCTCTTTCGGGTCGGGCGGCGCGGGAGCGTCTGGGGCACACATGGTCAGGGTCTCCTAGAGAAAATAGGTCATGGCGATTGCCGACCGCTTGAAGCCCACGCGCTCGCACATCTTTGCAACGCGTAGATCGGTGGCGATGGTGACGTGCGCCCTGACGCAGCCGCGCGCTTTCAGTTCAGTCAGAATATGCTTGGTGAAGCGGCGGCCGATGCCGTTGCGATGGTCCGGCCGCATGTAAATCGTGTCTTCTTGGGCGATCATCTCGGAATTGTGCATGTCCTGGGTGATCCAGATGAAGGCGTACCCCACGGCCTCGCCATCGCCGGTCCTGACCAGAAAGCAGAGCAGATGCCCGGCGGCGCCGTAGACGTTCAGGCGCGGCTTGAATTCGCCGATCGTCATCCCTTCGCCAGCCATCCGAGCTTGCATCTCGCCATAGTGAGTCCGGCACATGGGTTCCAGCTCGGGCCATGCGGCGTTGAAATTCTCGATACTGATGGCGTAGTCAGACAACGACGCCTCCCGTTTCAAAAGTGACATCGAGCTGAACGAATTCGGTGACTGGGCGCTGGTTCAGAAATCCGGTGATTTGCAGTTGCGGCTGCATGACATATCCGGTCTTGCCGATCGAAATCCATTGCCCGCCGCCTACCGATGCAACAGGCTGCGCCTGGTCCCACTTCGCGACATCCCAC
>NZ_RZRK01000779.1:0-2837 GCF_003997835.1 Mesorhizobium sp. M7A.F.Ca.CA.004.12.1.1 | reverse complement strand
GTATTATCGAGGCCGTTCGCGAGGGTGAAGGCGAGAGCGCCGCCCAGCTTATCGACCACCTCAAGAAGGACGACATGGCCAAAGAGGCGGAGCGGCTGCTGGCCGACAGTGGCTGGCTGCCCGAACCGCTGCGGCTCATCGACCTCGATGCCGAGGGCGCGTCAAACGCGGACGAGGCAGACAAAGCGCTGCCCGATTTTCTCGCCGGTGACGACGAAGACAGTCGGGGCGACGAGAAGAGTGAGCAGCAACTCGACGCCGCGGAATAGCCTCGGCTTCGCGGATGATCTGGCTGCCCGGCACTTGCAAGAGCGCCGGGCCTTTTTGTGTGCGGTGGTCAGAGTGAGAGGGCGGGCGCGACGGGTTTGAGCCCGTCCGGTCAGAGAGAGCGCCGGAGGGCTTTCCCGTGTCGCTCTCCGAACGTCCGGTCAATTTCTGGAAGCTACGACCAGATCGGCGAGTACATCTTGGCCGGTCGCGCGGATCTGGGGATCTCGAGATTGCCGCTGGACCCACGCCTGTTTGAATGGGCGCCGCTCGGGTCGGCGCGCAACGTGTGCATCTTTCATCCCGACCACCGCTTTTCACAACAGACCTGTATCCAGGCGCACGACCTGGCTGGCGAAACGATCGTCGATATCGATCCCCAGTTCGCCGCCCACCAGATGAACTTCAATGCGTTGCGCTTCGCCGGCGTTGAGCCGAACATACTGGTGGAATTCGACTGCAACGGTCACGAGGCCGGATACGTTTCGGCTGGCCTGGGCATTTCCATAACCAATGAAATCATTGCGCGTGAATACGAAGCGTTTAACCTCGAAGCAAAACCGGTGGAACCGTCAGCTCTTTATCATTACGTCGCGATTTGGCAGAAGGGCAGGACCTTTTCGAATGCTCTGAGCGTGTCGCTCGAGGCGATTATCGCGGCCTTTTCCACCGCTCCTGCGAAAGGATGAGATTTCTCAGAGGGCGGCTAGAGAACGACGCTAGGCAGCCGGCGCGGCGCCTGCGGCCGCACTGGGAACTCAAGCCGTTTCCAAAACGCCTTGGAATTGAGCGAGTTGCTTTGGAAAATGATGAGCGAGGTAGCGTACCAGTTTGGGGCTATCCATCAGCCGGTTGAGGTGTCCTCGTACCGCTACAAGTTCGAGGCCCCACGAACCAATGTGCTCAGCGGAGTTTCGAAATTCCTGGCTCAACTCGGCCTGGCAGGGGCTGCGTGAAAAATGAGCTGCCCGCATTCGTAAACCGGCTAAGCCACTTGCTGCTGACTAACGGCTTGGAAGTGCGGCAGCGTCGCCTTTTGAAAAGCATGAGCTCGAGGCAGCCATTTCATACGGTTCCTGGCCGCATCAACCAGTTCCTCCTCGCGGGTAAGGCCGTTCACAAAGAGCTTTAGCAGGTGAGAAGCCGCTTTTTCGGCATCGGGCGAAGTAAGCGGCAATTTGCTCTCGTCGCACACAGTCGGGCAAATGCGAGACAACATTTCAATCTCGCACGGACCAAGGCAGTGACCAGGGTACAACATAATTTTCCTCCATACGGCTGTGGTTGCAAGACTAGCCTACGGACTGGGCCTGCCGGTGGTTCAACCTGGCGCGCATCAAGACCATCAGCACAGTCTCGTCTTTGATGCCTGTTTGAAACAGTCGGACCAACTCTGAGGCGAGTTCCCCGGCCTCAACAGAAGTGGTTAGAATCTCGTGTTCCTCACAAAGCTGCGAGAATACAATCCTCAGCGTGCCCAGTTCCTCAGGGAAAATAGGTTGCGCGCCGCCGATGGGGAAATTCATATGAACGTCCTTTGAATAATACTGATCTTGAGTGCTGAAGAATGGCTCCAAAGCCAGCAACGGTCATTATCATTTGCGTACAAGGCGGCGCTTGGTAAAAATCGTACAAAATTTCTTTGGAGGCGCCGGCGTGTGTTCCGAGACGCCAGCGCATGCAAGGATGGGCCGGAAACTGCGCTACCTTAAGCGGCCTCTATCTCTACCGACTAACGATGCTGTTCGTCATGATCTTTGGCGATGGATGATCCCTTCGATGACTCTCGCGTCGGCATCGTATTCCGCCGCCCGCGCGGCCATGTGCCAAGCTGTGTCTTTCCCGAGCGGCTTGACTTTTGCCGTCCGCATCGCGAACTCAGCTCTGGCGCGCCCTGAGAAGACTGCAAGGGGCCCCTCCGTGGGCAGTTGCTTGCCATCAAATGTAAGGACACCTCGTTGAAACACCCGAGCAGAGGCCCGTCACTGATTTCCCTGAAGTCCAGTGACGGGCGGCCTACTTCGTCAGACGTCGGCTAGCGCTAAATCTTTCTCGTAGGGCTGGAACAAGCTTTCGCAACCGAAGTTGGAAATGTGCTTGGTTGAGACAAGTCCAAGCTCTGGTGCAAGGCCCGTCGCTGTCAGTGTCCTTCAGCGGCGGGCTTCCTTCGTCAGACCCTCGACGGTCTCAATAATCGCCTGGGCAGAGCTTCGCCTTCGTGGATCGGTTCGGGGCCGTAGAGACCAAGGAGGGCTTCCTCAGATGGCAGCACGCCGGGCGGGCATACCTGCTCGTAGCCATTCGGACGAGCTTCAATGCGGCGCGTTCGCCAGTTTCTTCGGTTGCCACAGGGGCATCGGTTCCATGTGTCAAAGGTGAGGTCGGCACGATCAAGTTACCACGCACCGGTAACGGTGAGCGTGCCGACCCATCTGGGCACAAAGGTGGGCTAAATGACCAGGCCTGCAAGCTACTGGCAGAATGAAAGCGCAGCAATTAATCCTGTTGGCCTAGACTGCCCGTCAGGCCATTCCGCGATAGCACCATAGGCATAAGAGTCGGGGATATAT
>NZ_RZRK01000778.1:0-2839 GCF_003997835.1 Mesorhizobium sp. M7A.F.Ca.CA.004.12.1.1 | reverse complement strand
GTCATCATGCATACTGGGCGGGATCGCCAGAAGCTGCCGGATGCGATTGCCGATCAACTGACGTTCCTGCGAAGGTCGCTGGAAATCGCCCGCCAGAACGGCATCGCCGACGATCGTATCGTGCTCGATCCCGGTTTCGGATTCGCCAAGGAGACGGCGGAGGAAAATCTCGACCTGATGGCACGCTTTTCGGAATTGCATGCCCTCGGCCTGCCGCTGATGGCCGGTACGTCGCGAAAACGCTTCATCGGCACGGTCACCGGCCGTGATGCCGCCGACAGAGGGGTCGGAACAGCGGCGACCAGCGTTATATTGAGGCTCCAGGGCGCCGATCTGTTTCGCGTCCACGATGTCGCATTCAACGTGGACGCTTTGGCGCTCGCGGATGCTATGCTGGCGCGTCGGACGGACCAGGCGAGAAACTGAGCGATGTATGTCATCCGCATGAAGAACTGCGCTTTCTTTGCCCGGCACGGCGTGCTGGACGAGGAGGAAAGGCTCGGCCAGCGCTTCTATGTCGATGCTGTTCTCACCGTCGATCCAGGCCGCGCGCTTGCCGAGGATTCGATCGAGGATACAGTCCACTACGGCATTGCATTCACCGTCATTGAGAAGATCATCACCGGGCAGCGCCGTTTTCTCATCGAGTCGCTGGCGCTCGAAGTGGCCCGTGCGCTGACGGCGCGTTTTCCGCAGATTAAGAAAGCCGAGATCACGGTGCGCAAGCCGAACGCACCGGTGCCTGGCGTGCTCGATTATGTCGAGGTGACCGTTGTCTGGCCCGAATAGTACCGTTTATCTCAGCCTTGGCGGCAATCTTGGCGATCCGGCGAAATCCATGGGCGCGGCGCTGCGCATGCTGGATGCCGACGCGGATACGCGTGTCACCGGCGTCTCCTCGCTTTATCGCACGCCGCCCTGGGGCAAGCTCGATCAGCCCGATTTTCTCAATGCGGCCGCCGAGATTTCCACCGTGCTTGCACCGCGTGCCTTGCTCGACCTCTGCCTCGATGCGGAGCGCAAGCTGAAGCGGGTGCGGGAGGAGCGCTGGGGGCCGCGGCTGATCGATATCGACATTCTGGTGTTCGGGGACCGCGTCATCCACGAGACCGGACTGGAGGTGCCGCATCCGCGCATGCTGGAGCGCGCCTTCGTGCTGGCGCCGCTGGCCGAGATCGCGCCCGGCCTGGTTGTCAGCGGTCGCAGCATCACCGACCGCCTGGTCGCCGTCGATACTTCAGGCATCGAGCGATTGTCCTCCGGCCGGGATTGGTGGTTGGCCTAGGTGCGTTGATATTCAGGTGATGCCGGCCTGCAAACGGCGAGTTCCTGCGCTTCCGGTGCTCACGTACCCAAATGTACGCTCCGCTCCGGTTCTCGGAACCCACCGTTTTCGACTCGGCCTGACCTGAATCTCAACACACCTTGGAGCGGGGTCTTTAACCGGAGAAGCCGCCGCCATCCAGGAACGTCTGCTCCTGCGGGGTGGTTTCGCGGCCAAGCATCTTGTTTCGGTGCGGAAAACGGCCGAAATTCTGAATGATATCGCGGTGTTCGACAGCGTACTTCAGGTATGGCTCGGCCCAGGCCTGCGTCAGTTCGACCGAAATGTCCTGGTCGGCCAGCAGTTCCGAATGCTCGTAAGGCAGGTAGAGGAAAACGCGGAGTTCTTCCTCGAGTGCCAGGTCATGACCAGCCGCGATCGCCCTCTCCGCGAAATATCTGGCGAGCGGATCGGTCGCGTACATATGGCCGGTGCCGCGAAAACAGTTCCGCGGAAACTGGTCGAGCAGGATCATCAGCGCCAGCGCGCCTTCGGCATGTTCCAGCCAGTCGTCGCATTCACGCCGCGCGGCGGCGTAGTGCAGGCCGAGAAAGCGGTCGCGGAACTCGGCATCGAATGCTTCGTTCTTCTCGAACCAGGCATCCTCGCCGGCATCGCGCCAGAATTTGGTGACCGACAGGGCCCTGCTGTCCAATTCCATGCCTAATTCCTTGCTCAATCGGCGGGTTCGGACTTGTGCAGCACACCCGCGGTTTCTTCATTGAGTGCCTGACCAGGCCGGCGCGGCGTGGAGAGCGGTGTCGGAATCGGCGTACCGATATTGCCTCTCAGGAAGCGCTGTCCGGCGCGAATGCCTTCGGCAAGCTGGGTTTCGAAGCGGTCGGTGTCGCGGCGCCTGACGTCTTCGATCGTTTCAGCCACGTCTTCGGGATCGACGCCCAGCGATTCCAGGGCCGAGCCGCCGAAAACAAGTGCGGATTCGAAGGTTTCACGCAGCTGGTAGTCGACGCCGGCGCGAATGAGCTGCAGCGCGGTACCACGATCGAAAGCGCGGGCCAGCACGGTGAGCAAAGGAAACTCAGCCTTGATCAACTGGGCGATGCGAACAGCCACATCGGCCTTGTCGACGCAGATCAGCACGGCGCGCGCACGGCCGGCGCCGGCGGCATGCAGGATGTCCAGTCGCGTGCCGTCGCCATAATAGACCTTGAAGCCGAAATCGGCCGCCGCCTGGATCATCTCGACGTCATTGTCGATGATCGAGACGTCGATGCCGCGCAGCAGCAGCGGCTGGCTCGCGATCTGGCCGAAGCGGCCGAAACCAATGACCAGCACGCTGCCGGTCAGGCCATCGGCGACATCGACCCCGTCGAGCGACTGCTCGTCACGCGGCGTCAGATAGCGCAAGGCGATGATGGCCAGCGGCGTCAGCACCATGGAGATGATGACGATCGCCGTCAGCGTCGCGTTGGCCTGGCCATCGATGATGCCGACCGCCGCGGCCGCCGAGTAAAGGACAAAGGCGAATTCGCCGCCTTGTGCCATGAAGCTGTC
>NZ_RZRK01000777.1:0-2854 GCF_003997835.1 Mesorhizobium sp. M7A.F.Ca.CA.004.12.1.1 | reverse complement strand
AGGCAGTAGGCAGTAGGCAGTAGGCAGTAGGCAGTAGGCAGTAGGCAGTAGGCAGTAGGCAGTAGGCAGTAGGCAGTAGGCAGTAGGGACTGTCGTTCAGCCTGCTATCAGCGCCTTGATGCCGTCGGCGACGAATTGCACAGCCAGTGCCGCCAGGATGACGCCAAGCAGACGGGTCAGGATCGAGCGGCCGGTCTGGCCGAGGATGCGGTCTATGCGTTCCGACAGCACGAACACCAGATAGGTGATGGCGAGGCAGACGAAGATGATGCCGACCAGCGCCGCCTGCGCGGCAAAGCCTTGAAACGAGCCGGAAAGCAGCACAGTTGCCGAAATGGCACCAGGGCCCGCGATCAGTGGGATCGCCAGCGGGAAGGCGGCGATGTTGTGGATCATGTCCTTGGTGATGGCGACGTCGCCGATCTTCTCCTTGCGGTCCTGCCGGCGCTCGAACACCATCTCGAAGGCGATGAAGAACAGCAGGAAACCGCCGGCGACGCGGAAGGCCGGCAACGTTATGCCGAACACCGACAGGATCGAGGCCCCGGCAACCGCAAACAGCGCCATCACCAGGAAACCGATGATCGAGGCGCGCACCGAAACCTGCTGGCGCTCCTCACGGTTCATGCCGCGCGTCACGGCGAGGAACAGCGGCGCCAGGCCGGGCGGGTCGATGGTCACGAGAATGGTGACGAAAGCGTTGAACAGGCTGTCGAAACTCGGCATCTCTGACCCTCCCGCCGGGCTGTGCCCGTGCCAGAATATTGGTAGAGCAAAGCCCGTTCGGTGGGAACCGTTCGTGAGAAAGTGGTTGATGCGGGACAGAGGGCAGCGCGAAGGATCGCGACGCTTTTATTCTGGGCTGCTGCAATCCTCGGAGATCAAACCGCTCGCCGCGCCAGGAACTCGACTTCCAGCCGCCATGTCGCGCCATTGTCTTGCGAGCGTTCGCCCAGCCAGCGGAAGGAGTTTTCGGTGATGCGTGAAAAGCTCCAGCGTACCGAGCTGCCGGTGTCGTCGGCGCCCACTTGCACGATCGTGTCACCCTCGGCGCGGCCGAGCTGGCGGCTGAAATACTGGTTGCGCGGGTCGCTCCAGAAGATGTGCCAGGCATCCGCGCCGGGATCATAGACGCGCAGCGTCGTGCCGTAAAAAGTCCATGTGCCCAAGGATGGCGATGGACCGGCGTCCCGCGCGGGCAGGATCCACACGTCCTGGATCGCCCGGCCTTCCAGCACCCAGCCGAAATGCACCTCGCCACGCCCTGTCAGCACAGTGCCGTCCTCGAGGTGGCGCGAGGCCTCAAACGTCCAGGCGCCGACGAAGCGGCCGTAAAGGCTCAGTTTTTCGGCAAGCCCTTCGATCGGTCCGGAGCTATGCAGGGCTTCGGCAAACGAGGATTGATCGAACATGGCTGCGGCCTCTTCTTGTCAGGAGACCGTTAGGAGTAGGCGGTGACGGGGTTCTGGGCTTGGGAAAAATTGCTATATTTCGACTATGACGACGACCACGCATAGTCTCGCATTCGGAGCCGGTTGGCACGTGACGGACGTCATTTGCACGGCCGGCGCCGGCGACCGGCCGTTCGAGGAAGCGCATCAGGATTTCTGCGTCGCTGCGGTCACCAGCGGCACGTTTCGCTACCGCGCCCAGCAAGGCACGGCGATGCTGGCGCCCGGCGCGCTCCTGCTCGGCAATCCCGGCACATGTTACGAATGCGGGCACGAGCATGGCAGCGGCGACCGTTGCCTCTCGTTCCATTTCGATCCGGCCTACATGGAACGGATCGCAGCTGGCGTTCCGGGCGCCAGGAAGCTGGCTTTCGAGGCGGCGCGCCTGCCGCCTTTGCCGGTACTGGCGCCGCTCCTGGCCGAAGCGGAGACCGCGCGCGAGATGGCCTACATCGACGCCTTCGAGGAACTTTCCCTGCGCTTGGCCGGTGCTGCCGTGGCTACAGCCTCTGGCGCTACGCATGTCGGGCGCGCGCCCAGCCGCCGCGATCAGAAACGGGTGGCCGAGGCAGTGCGGCGGATCGAACTGGACGCCGATGGGCCTGTCTCGCTTTCAGCGCTTGCCAATGAGACAGCAACCAGTCCGTATCACTTCCTGCGCATCTTCCGGCAGGTGGCGGGCATGACGCCCTACCAATTCCTGCTCAGGACGCGATTGCACAGGGCGGCGGTGCGGCTACGCATGTCCAACGATGCGGTCTCGGCGATCGCCTTCGAGGCCGGCTTCAACGATCTGTCGACTTTCAATCGTCGTTTTCGGCGGATCATGGGGGAGACGCCGCGCAACTATCGCAGCCGCCGTGGCGCATGGGCCTTTTCTGCTTCGTCAATCGGCCCCGTGCCCGCCAAGGCAGACACGCAGGCTTTTGCGTCAGGGCGGCGAAAACCGCCTTGGCCATATCGTCGCAATCAGCGGTATCCATTTGAAATTACCACCGAAAATGACACTGGAAAAGTGCCGTGAAGGTTGGAGTTTCGGGCTTGCTTCCTATATAAGCACCAAGTGATTCCTGATTAGATTGTGATCCGATTTGACCGACCAGAAGACACCGCGCGGCGCCGACGGCGGCCCCACCGGCATCGAGCCGATATCCATCGTCGAGGAGATGCAGCGCTCCTATCTCGATTACGCTATGAGCGTGATCGTCAGCCGTGCGCTGCCGGACGTGCGCGACGGCCTGAAGCCGGTGCATCGCCGCATTCTCTTCGCCGCCCATGAGAGCGGCTACCACTGGAACCGCAAATATGTGAAGTCGGCGCGCCCGGTCGCCGACGTGATGGGTAAATACCATCCGCATGGCGACGCCTCCATCTATGACGCCTTGGTGCGCATGGCACAGGAC
>NZ_RZRK01000776.1:0-2858 GCF_003997835.1 Mesorhizobium sp. M7A.F.Ca.CA.004.12.1.1 | reverse complement strand
GCGCGGGCCGTGCGGTGTACGGATGAAGCCGGGGCAGACGGCGTTGCAGCGGATGTTGCGGTCGCGGAACTCGACGGCGATGGCGCGGGCGAACATGTGGCAGGCGCCCTTGGTGGTGTCGTAGAGCACTTCGTTGGGAGTCGCCGCCACCGCCGAGATCGACGAAGTACAGACGATCGAGCCGCCGCCGGCCGCAATCATGCCGGGCAAAACGGCGCGCGTCATCAGGAACATCGAGCGCACATTGACGGCATGCAGCCAGTCCCATTCCTGCACCGTGGTCTCCAGGAAGGGCTTTATCACGATGGTGCCGGCGTGGTTGAACAGCACGGTGACCGGTCCGAGTTTTTCGATAGCACCCTTCACGGCCGCTTCGACCTGTGCCTCGTCGGAGACGTCGGCGACAAAATGCTCGGCGAGATGGCCGCGCGCCCTGATTGTCGCTGCGGTTGCGGCGGCCGCCTCGCCGTTGCGGTCGATGATCGCCACCTTGGCGCCTTCGGCGGCGAACAGCTCCGAAGCCGCTCCACCCATTCCCGTCGCGCCCCCCGAAATGATGGCGACCTTGCCGGCCAGTCTTGTGCCCATTTTTCTGCCCCCTGTGTGGCGATTTCGCTTTGCTGGTGGGCGATGCTACCGCGCCGGCGCCGGGCGGCCAATCCACGAATTGAGCGCAGCGAAAGCAAGGTCATAGGTCCATTCGGACGCAGAAGCAAAAAACGGACGCTCCATATGGATCGGCCGTTAGAGTGCTCCCTCTAAGCAAGTGCCTACCAACTTCCAGCACCATAGGAGAAAATTATTCCATCTTTGGCCTAAAAATAGCAATCGACAAAGTCTACAAGTTTTATAGATTAACCGCCGAGACGGAGGTCGATATGTCCTATATCCAGAACGCCCAGACGGATCGCAGTGATCAGCGGTCGGCCAATGCCCAGGCCTTTCGCCCGGCCTATGCCGGGGCTTTCGCCTATCTCGTCTTTGCCCTTGCGTTCGTGTTCACCGGGGCCGTTGTGCTGGGCCTTATTCCCTGAGTCGTCAGATCGACCGGGCTTAGCTGCCCACCGCTTTCAGGCAATCGGAGTTGAATGAACCGAATCCTCGGCGTGCTTTCGCGCGCCCGACACCACGGAGGACATGGCAATGCCGATCGAGTTCACGCATATTCCCGGTAAGACCGCCGATGCCGCGGTTCCCTTTTTCTACGACTTTGCCGAGACCGCGACCAAGCTCGGGCTGATCGAGGATGGCGGCTTCCGCAAGATCGTCATCGACGATTCGGCCGGACTGCTGACCAACATGGATTTTGCGGCCCAGGTGCTCGATCGCACCTCGTCGCTGGAAGTCGTGCTCACCCATTGGGCGGGCGTGGTCGAACCGACCGTGGCGGCCCGCCAACTGGCGTCGATCGACAGGAAAAGCGGCGGGCGCCTGGCGCTGAGAATGATCAGCGAGCCGCTGAGCGACGCCGACGCCGAAACACGGCCGGTCGGGCACACCGTCATCTGGCAGCGCATCGACGAATATCTGGTGCTGCTGAAGCGGCTGTGGTCGAACGACCGGCCCTTCGACCACGAAGGAACGTTCTACAGCATCAAGGGCGGCTATGTGCCGCGCAAGGGACCGCACGGCGCCGACCTGGTCATCCGCATGGGCGGGCAGTCCGGAACGGCACTCAAAGTTGCCGGCCGGCATGCCGATGTCTTTGAATTGGCGCCCGGCTCGATCGACGAGATCCGGCAATTGATGGAGCGGGTGCGCCGCTCCGCCGCCGAACATGGTCGGGCCGGCAAGCTGCGCTTCGCGCTTCCGGTCGGGATTCACCAAGGTGCTTCCGCCTCCGGCCACAAGGCGGTCGATGTTGCCGGGCCACCAGCCCAGGCCGCCCTGTCGCTGCTTGCGTATGCAGCCCTTGGGATCGATGAATTCATGATTGTCGGCGTCGACACGCCACGCGAGATCGCAACGCTCGGCCGGGAAACGATCGCTCTGCTGCGCAATTCGCTGGCGCGTCGCGAACACGAGGCATTCCAGCCTGGGGCATATGCGTCTCGTGCAGGATTGGAGACGCGGGCAACGGGCTGAAGTTCTTCAGCCTTTTGTTGCCTCGGGCCTGTCGCCAAGCCGCGACAGGCCTTCAATGACAGCGCTCGAACCCGTTAGCGCGCCGAAGACGCCGTCTTCAACCGTCACCATGTGAAGGGCTGCTTCGTGCGCTTGTCTGTCGCCGCTGGCGCAGGCGTCCGAAATCGTCAGGCATTGGAAATTGCGGTCGCAGGCCTCACGCAGCGTGGTGTGGACGCAGACATCCGTGGTGCATCCGGAAAACAGCAGATGCGTGATGCCTTGCGCGCGCAGCACAAGTTCGAAATCCGTATAGGTGAAAGCGCTGTTGCAGGTCTTGTCGACGATGATGTCCTGCGGGGCGACGTCGATCTCCGGAACGATCTGGAATCCTGGACCAGAGCGCAGCAGGATTTCGGTGCCTTCGAGCCCAGCGCGCTTGCGGCGCCATGTCTCGTAGGGCGTCATGTCGGCCATGTCAGCCCGGTAGCCCTGCCTGGTGTGGATGACCCTGACACCGGCCTTGCGGGCGGCTGATATCAGCCGGCTCACGGTCGGCAGGATCGCCCTGAGCGGCGAGGGATCATATCCCTGCCTGGCGAAGTAGCCCGTCGTCGACAGGAAATCCTGCTGCAGGTCGATGACGATCAGCGCGGTGGTTTCGGCCATCAGCCTGCCGTCATAGGGAAAGTCGAAGGGCGTCGCCTTGATCATTTTTGGCTCCCGTTTTTCGATCGGCACTTGTTTGCTTGACGCAATTCCGAACGGAAACCGTTTCACACTTTCCCTGGAAT
>NZ_RZRK01000775.1:0-2858 GCF_003997835.1 Mesorhizobium sp. M7A.F.Ca.CA.004.12.1.1 | reverse complement strand
GTGTTGATCGTCGGCGCGAAGGGCGTTTCGTAGCGAATATCGACGCTGGCGCCAAAAGCTTCAGCCTCGTTTTTCGCGATGCGGCGGATTGCCATCTCCAGCGTCTTTTGAACCTGATGGTCGAAGGTGCGCACGGTACCGGTCAGAAACGCCGCATCGGGGATGGTGTTGAAGGCTTCGCCGGCGCGCAGGCTGCCAACGGTGACGATTGCCGGAGAGTGCACATCGGTCAGGCGACCGGGCAGGGCTTCTATCGCCAGCAGGATGCGCGCGGCGACGGGGAGTGGATTGATCGCCAGATGCGGCATCGCCGCGTGGCCGCCCCTTCCATGGACGACGATCTCGAAGCGATCGGCCGCCGCGGCCACCGTTCCGCGGTGGACGGCGATCTCGCCGAGAGGCCGTTCGCAATTGTGCAGCGCGTAGACTTCATCGCAGGGGAAACGCTCGAAAAGGCCATCATTCAGCATGGCGAGTGCCCCACCTCGACCCTCCTCGGCCGGCTGGAAAATGAAATGCACGGTGCCGGCGAAGTCGGGCGAGCGGGCAAGCGCCGAGGCTGCGCCGAGCAGCATCGTCGTGTGACCGTCATGGCCGCAGCCATGCATCCTCCCGGGAATGCGGGATGCATGCGGCAGCGGCCGCGCCTCGGTCATCGGCAGGGCGTCCATGTCGGCTCGGATGCCAAGACTGCGACCAGCGCCGAGCCTGCCCCTGAGCGTACCGACGACACCTGTCCGTCCGACGCCTTCGGTCGTCTCGATGCCCCACGAGCGCAGTTTGTCCGCCACGAAACGCGCCGTCTCGAACTCTTCGAAGCCGAGTTCTGGATTGGCATGCAGATGCCGCCGCCAGGTCGTCATCTCGGTCTCCAACTGCTGTACCGATGGAACCAGTCTCATGCCGATGCCCTTGCGCGGAGAGTTTGCGAGCGGCCCTGAAGGATGGCGATGACACCAAGCAGGGTCGCAGAGAATGCGATCAGCAGCACAGCGACGGCCGCGATGGCAGGGCTGATGGATTCGCGAACCCCGGAGAAGATCATGCGAGGCAAGGTTCGCTCCGCGCCTGTCGAGAGGAAACTTGCGACGACGACTTCGTCGAAAGAGATGATGAAGGCGATGATGGCCCCTGTAATGACGCCCGGCGCTATCAGCGGCAGCACTACCTTGAAGAATGTGCGGATGGTGCCGGCGCCGAGCGATGCGGCCGCGCGAACCAATGTCCGGTCGAAGGTCGAAAGGCTGGCGACGACAGTCGTCAGCATCACAGGCACGGCCATCGCCGTATGCACCAGAATGATGGATAGCTTGTTGCCGACGAGTCCCAGTGTGGCGAAGAATGAAAAAGCCGCGACGCCGACGATGACAACCGGCGTCACCAAGGGCGCGGCGATGATCGCGTAGAGAATCCGTTTGCCGGCAAAATCGCCCCAGGCGAGTCCGATCGCCGCAGGTATGCCGAGCAGCAACGCCAGGACCGTGGTGGACAGCCCGATGACGACCGAGTTCCACAGTGCGTTCGGCCAACGCTGGTCGACCCACAGTTCGGCATACCAGCGCAGCGACCAGCCCGGCGTCGGAAATGCCAGCGAATTGCTCGAGGTCAGCGACATAGGGATCACGATCAGCAGGGGCAGGATGATGAACGCCAGCAACGTCGCCGCATAGGCATACATCAGCCACTTCCGGAAGCGGTCGGCGCTCATGCGACATGCGCCTTGCGGCGGAAGAGGACGGACGCCGTCCAGAACAGCAACGCAAACAACACGAGGATCATCAGCAGTTGCAGCGAAAGCGCTGCACCCATGCCCCAGTTCAGTGTGCTGTTCGTGTAGAAAGCTATGTAGCTGGAGATCATCTGGTCGGTCGGCCCGCCGACAAGCGTCGGGGTGATGTAGTAGCCAAGTGCGAAGACAAAAACGATCGCCCCGCCAGACAGGATCCCTGGCAGGATCAACGGCAACTGCACGCGGCGCCATGCCGTGAGCCACGGCGCACCCAGCGACAGTGCCGCGCGCATGTAGGTGGTCGGAACCCGCCGCATGACAGCGACGACGGAGAGCACCATCATAGGCAGCAGAACCTGAACCATCGCCAAATAGAGCGAAAAGCGGGTGTAGATGAGGTCGAGGGGTTCGCTGACGATACCCAATCCGAGCAGAGTGGAATTCACGGGGCCGTTCTTCTGCAGCACGATGATCCAGATGACGGTGCGCACCAGCAGCGATGTCCAGAGCGGAAACAGGATCAACGCGAACATCAGCTTCGACCAGGCCGGGGGCGCGCTGACAATTGCCTGCGCCAGCGGCACGGCGAGCACCGCGCAGATGACGGTCACCACGATGCTGATCCAGATCGTACGCAGCAGCGCGTCGACGAAGATGGCGCGGTCGGCGGAAACGGCTTCGATCGAATTGTCCGCGCCTCGCTTCAGGTCCAGGCTCGCAAGCAGATAATAGTCCGTTCGCGCGCTTTGCTGACGCGCTATGACCTGCCAGAGATCGATGTTTTTCCAACCGGCCTGTTTGGCGAGCACCTCGTCGCGCACGGGGCGCATGTCGAGCTTGCCGTCGGCCGCATCCTTTGCCGTCTTGATGACGAGGAAACGGCTGCCGACCACGCGCTGGTTCACGAGTTGCGCCAGGACGCCTTCCTTCCCGGCGCGCCGCGCGTCGGCCAAATCCTCGACGAGTGCTGCAAAGACGGGTTCGCCAGGCAGGCCGCTATCCGCATTCCAGCCCGCCAGAGCGGCAATTGTGCGCGGCAGGTTGTTCGAGAAATCCGAGTTGTCGACGGCCAGAGCGAGGAAGCGCGCTACCGGCCACAGAAACAGAATGACGACGAACAGAATAAGCG
>NZ_RZRK01000774.1:0-2858 GCF_003997835.1 Mesorhizobium sp. M7A.F.Ca.CA.004.12.1.1 | reverse complement strand
CCGCCCCAACGAACGCTGCGAGATGATCGTGCGCATCAATGCTCTGGCAACCGAATGGGGCGCCGACGACCTGCTGGCTGCCGCAGGCTGCGAGCCCGACGGCATCCTGTTGCCCAAGGTCGACACGCCGCGCGACCTGCTCGAGGCCGGCGATGTGCTCGACGACAATTTTGTCCCCGATAGCGTGAAACTGTGGGCGATGATCGAGACGCCCAAGGCGCTGCTCAACATCGGCGCCATCGCCGAGCTTGGCCGTGACCCGGCCTCGCGGCTCAGTTGTTTCGTTGCCGGAACGAATGACCTGGTCAAGGAGACCGGCATTCTGGCAACGCCTGACCGACGCTACCTCGTGCCATGGCTGATGCAGATGGTGCTGGCCGCGCGCGCCGGCGGCATCGACATGCTCGACGGGGTCTCCAACGATTTTCGCAACCTCGGCGCTTTCACCCATGAATGCGCGGAAGCCGCGGCCATGGGGTTCGACGGCAAGAGCCTCATCCACCCGGCCCAGATCGAAGCCGCCAACCGTGCCTTCGCACCGTCCGCGGAAGCCGTGGCCGAGGCGCGCTCGGTGAAGGAAGCCTTCGCGCTCGCCGAGAATGCCGGCAAGGGCGTGATCGCGCTGAACGGCAGGATGGTCGAGCGCCTGCACTTGGCGCAGGCCGAAAAACTGCTGGCGAAGGCAGCCGCCATCGGGGCATAAATGCTCGATGGATGCGAGCGGGCTATGGCTACTCACGACAGGACTGAACAATGAAACTCTACCGCTTTCTGTCCGGCCCGGACGATGCCAGCTTCTGCCACAAGGTGACGGCGGCGCTGAACAAGGGCTGGCACCTGTTCGGCTCGCCGACCTATGCCTACGACAAGAAGGCCAAGACGATGCGTTGCGGCCAGGCCGTGGTCAAGGATGTCGACGGCCAGGAATACGGGCCCGATACCAAGCTGAGTGACTGGTAGGGGACAGCGCTGAGGACTCTCTCTTTCTTCGTCATCCTAGGGCGGAGCAAGGAGCGAAGCGACGCGGCGCAGACCCTAGGATCCATGCCGTGACATTGGCCGTAGAATGCGGCGGATCAAAATGGCGCTTGTGCGCGCATCAACGCTCGCTACCCTGAAACCACGACCGGCTACGTCTATATGACCGCGAGTCAGAACCGCGGCACCATCTATATCGGCGTCACCAACGATCTCGGCCGTCGAATGCCTGAGCACAAGGCCGGCCAGGGCTCGCGCTTCACGAGTCGCTACAGCGTACAGCGGCTGGTGTGGTACGAGGAATATTTCGACATTACCGATGCCATCCAGCGCGAGAAGTCATTGAAGCGCTGGCCTCGACAATGGAAGATCGAGCTGATCGAAACGGCCAATCCGGAGTGGTTCGAGCTCTTTCGTGGAACCGGCTGGTAGCCGCTCGGGTTTCTTGCACCGCCGGAGCATAGCATCGCCGTCACGGCATGGATCCTAGGGTCTGCGCCGCGTCGCTTCGCTCCTTGCTCCGCCCTAGGATGACGAAGGTGTGGGGCTACTCGGCCGCTTCTTCGAACTTCTCCATATCATCGTCCGACAGGCCGAATGGTGACCGATCTCGTGGATGTCGCCCAGCGTCTCTTCGTTCTCGGACCAGTAGTCAAGGATATCGACGGTCAGGAATGAGGGCCGAATACAGCGCTTGGTCGATCAGTAACCAGCTACGCCAGATTTTCCCAGGCGGCTCTGATTTCGTTGAACCGTGCGTCTGCGCGGCCCTCGACGTCATCGCAGCCGAAATAGAGGATCGATAGCGCTGCAAGGAGACCGGGATAGCCGGAGACGGAATCCATTCTCGTAAGGATTTCAGGAACCGGCAACCGCTTGCGTTCAATCATGGAGATCGCGCATTCCGCTGTCATAGGTGCCATCGGGTGGTCGAATTCGGATAGCCAGAAATCGACCAGGGCAACGAGAGTGGCCGGTTCGATGGCAGCACTTGCGGGCAGATGGCAAAGCTCACTAAGTGCGAGGAAAGCGGCATTCGGCGAAATCCCGATGGCGGTTGCGATCAGTTCCCGGCTTTGTGAAATGTCGTGGTACGGCCAATTGCAATCGATCAGGTCGGCAAATTCTGCTTCCGTCATCTGAGTGCTACTCGGCCGCCTCTTCGATCTTCTCCATATCATCGTCCGACAGGCCGAAATGGTGGCCGATCTCGTGGATCAGCACGTGGGTGACGATGTCGCCCAGCGTTTCTTCGTTTTCGGACCAGTAATCGAGGATGGCGCGGCGGTAGAGCGTGATGCGGTTCGGGCCTTCGCCGGTCTGCGGGTTCCAGCGCTCGGCGATGCCGCGTCCCTCGAACAGGCCGAGCAGGTCGAAGGGCGTTTCCAGCGACAGGTCGTCCATGATCTCGTCGGTCGGGAACTCGGCGATCTGGATGACGATCTCGCCGGTCAGCTTGCGAAAATCCTCCGGCAGATGCGCATACGCCTCCAGCGCCAGGAACTCCATTTCGTCCATCGAGGGCGAGAGTTCGTCGTGCCAGGTGCGGGTCTTGTAGATGCGGGCCATGCTTTGTCCTTTGATCCCGGCATATAGGCTTTCGCACCGGAATCGGCAAATGAACGGGCCGATGCGCCTGCGCCATCCCTGCCGAGAGGAATAAATTCCCCATGACTCTGCTTGACTCCTGGGTCCCCCTCTGGAATCTATAGGGAACATAACAGGAACAATTGTGAGTGGAAGCTGACCGTCATGGCGATGACCGCCGTGGCGCGGGAGACTGTTTTTGCCCTGCGCCGCCAGATCGCGAAAATCGAGGGAACGCTGCCCGAGCGCTTGGCCGCGCCGGCCGCCGCGCCCCTTCACGCCGACGCCAACAC
>NZ_RZRK01000773.1:0-2863 GCF_003997835.1 Mesorhizobium sp. M7A.F.Ca.CA.004.12.1.1 | reverse complement strand
TGTCAGCGTCATCACCGCTGGCACCGGCGAGGATCGCTCCGGCCTGGTGGTCATTTCGGTCGTCTCGCTGTCGGCCGAGCCGCCCAAGGTGATCGCCTGCGTCAACAGGTCGTCGTCGACCTGGCCGGTGATCGAACGCTACCGGCATTTCGGCGTCAATTCGCTTGGCCCCCAGCATCAGCGCGTGGCCGAGCGGTTCTCCGGCTTTGGCGGCATCAAGGGCAAGGACCGCTATGAGGGCGCCGAATGGATGACGCTCAAGACCGGAGCTTTACTGCTTTCGGACGCGGTGGCCGCGTTCGACTGCAGCCTCGACGAGATGATCGATCGCGGCACGCATTCCATCGTCATCGGCTCGGTCGAGGCCGTGCGCACCCACGATGCCGGCCAGGCGCTGATCTACTGGCGCGGCGGCTACAGGCCGCTGAAATCTGAATAAGGCCAGAATTCAGAATAAGATCAGACCGAGCCTTTTTCCGCCAGGACCATGTAGTTGACGTCCATGTCCTTCGACCGCGCCCAGCGGTCGGCCAGCGGGTTGTAGGTGACGCCGGTGCGGTCGATGATGGTCAGGCCGGCGCCGCCCAGCGCCTTTTCGAGCTCTTCCGGGCGCACCAGCTTGCCGAACTGATGGGTGCCGCGCGGTAGCCAGCGCAGCACATATTCGGCGCCGATGATGGCTAAGCCCAGCGCCTTCAGCGTGCGGTTGATGGTGGCCACGAACATGATGCCGCCGGGCCGCACCATCTCGCCGCATTTGGCGACGAACAGGTCGATGTCGGCGACATGCTCGACCACTTCCATGTTGAGGATGACGTCGAATTTCTCGCCGGCGTCGGCAAGGTCCTCGGCCGTCGTGGCGCGATAGTCGACGCTGACATTGCCCTCGGCGGCGTGCAGCTTGGCCACTTCGATGTTGGTTTCGGAGGCATCCGCGCCCACGACTTCGGCGCCAAGCCGCGCCATCGGCTCGCACAGAAGTCCGCCGCCACAGCCGATGTCGAGGATGCGCAGGCCCTCGAAAGGCCTTGCAGCGCGTGGGTCACGGCCGAAGCGCGTCGCTATCTGGTCGCGGATATAGGCCAACCGGACCGGATTGAATTTGTGCAGGGGACGGAACTTGCCGTTCGGGTTCCACCATTCGGCGGCAAGGGCGGAAAAGCGTTCCACTTCTCCGGCATCGATTGTCGATCGTCGGGGCTCTGGCATGGGTTGGTCTCCTCGACACTACAGCGCCGCACGTCCTCTTGGACGCGCAAAGGACGCTGTAGCACTTTAGATTCTGCGCATGATCCTTTCCGAAATCGACTTCGATTTCGGGGTCGTGCGCTAGGAAGTCGGGCGTGAGGCCGCGAATGTCAAGGCAACAATTTTCCTCTGCCGGCAGGGACCCGGATTCTGTCAGGGCATGTCAGCTGAAGCGCGCCGCGGTGAAACACAATTGGCCTGGCGGGCGAAGGAATACATCATCGTTTTGAATTCGAAGGAGGTGACGATGACAGCAATGACGGCTTCGATCCTCTGGCATCGGCTGGACGTGGAGGGGCATGATGCCTGTCTGCTTTCGCAGAACGATGGCGGGCACAGCCTCAAGGGACAAGCCATCTTCATCCAGGACGGCAAGCCGTGCTGCCTCGCCTACGAGGTGAATTGCGATGCCGGCTGGCACACACGGGCGGCGCTTATCGAAGGCTTTCTCGGCACGCGCCAGCTGCACTATGCGATCGAACGCGATTCCAACGGCCAGTGGATGCTGAACGGCGAAGTCCAGCAGGGTGTCGACGGCCTTGTCGATGTCGATCTTGGCTTCACACCGGCATCGAACCTGTTGGCGATCCGCCGGTTCGACCTAGGCATCGGCGAGGCGGCGCCTGCTCCGGCCGCCTACCTGACTTTCCCTGAACTGAGCTTGGTGCGCCTCGATCAGAGCTATCGTCGTCTCGACACCGTTCGCTACGCCTATGCCGCGCCGGTGTTCGGCTATGACGAGACGCTCAACGTCTCGCTGCACGGCTTCGTTGTCGATTATCCCGGCCTGTGGAGAAGTGCGGCTGCGTCAGGCTGAAGCGATTGTGATCAATCCGCTGCGACCTGCGTCGTGCCGAGCACGTCACGCAGTTTCGCCGCCAGTTGCTCGATGGTGAAGGGCTTGGCGAGGAAATGCACGTCGTGGTCGAGCACGCCGTTGTGGACCACCGCGTTCCTGGTGAAGCCGGTGGTGAAGATCACCTTCAGCAGCGGCATGCGGGCAACGGCCTCTTCCGCCAGCTTGCGGCCGTTCATGACGGGCATGACGATGTCGGTGAACAGCAGGGCGACGTTCGGGTTCTCCGCCAGTTTCTGCAACGCTTCCTCGCCGCTCGCTGCATGAATGACGGTGTATCCGAGTTCGCGTATGGCCTCAGTCGTGGAGACCCGCACGCGGGCATCATCCTCGACGACAAGGATCGTTTCGGTGACCGGTGCGGCGGTGTTGTCGCCTCGCCCCGTGGGCACGGCCGGCTCTTCGGGGCCGAAATACCGCGGCAAGTAGATCTTGATTGTCGTGCCTTCGCCGGGTTCGGAATAGATGTTGACATGGCCACCCGACTGCTTGACGAAGCCGAACACCTGGCTCAACCCCAGGCCGGTGCCCTTGTTGACCGCCTTGGTGGTGAAGAAGGGCTCGAAGGCCTTGGAGATGACATCGGGGGTCATGCCCGAACCGGTATCGCTGACGGCGATCATCACATACTGGCCGGCCGCGACTTCGGCATGGGCAGCGGCGTAGCTGTCGTCGAGATGGCTGTTGGCGGTCTCGATGGTCAGCTTGCCATCATCGCCCATGGCGTCGCGGGCGTTGACGGCCAGGTTGAGAACGGCG
>NZ_RZRK01000772.1:0-2866 GCF_003997835.1 Mesorhizobium sp. M7A.F.Ca.CA.004.12.1.1 | reverse complement strand
GGCTTGCGCGTCAATCTCGTCGCCGCCCCCTTCGAGCAGCCGCTTGGCCGGCGCTCATTTGACGAGATCTGGTCGCGTCAGGCCCGCTGGGCGCGCCTGCGCCGCGTCACTTTCCCGCTGTTCTTCGCACCCGAAATCCTGACCGGCGCCTTGGTGCCGCTGGTGCTTGCGCTGATTGCCGCAGCCAGTGCCGGTTTCAGCCTCTGGGCAACCGCCATTGCCGTACTGGCGGCCTTCTACCTTCCGGAGTGCGCCCTGGCCTGGTCCAAGGGCTGGTACCTGTCGCCACGCATGGTCGCCGCGATCATGGCGCGCGACCTGATCCTGCCGGCGATGTGGGGACGCGGCTGGCTCGGCGGCGCCGTCGACTGGCGCGGCAATGCGATGACCATCGGCACCAAGACGGCCGAGCTGGAAGAGACGCCGTCCGGCGCCTGAAGGCGTCAGCTAGGTTTGACCGCTGGAATAATTATCGTATATACGGAAATGTTGCGTTAGGCTCTATTTTTGTGTATACATAATTTATGGGAACGCACCGGCGGCGATGCAGTTCGAGTGGGATGAAAACAAGGCCAGGATGAACAGGGCCAAGCATGGCGTGGATTTTGCGATCGCACCATCCTTCGACTTCGCCAACGCCGCTATCAGGCTCGACGACAGCGAGGACTTTGGCGAGGACCGCCTCGTTGCCATCGGTCTGATCGGAACTGGCGTCCATGTGATGGTTTATGTCGAGCGACGATACGCCATCCGCGTTATTTCGCTGCGCAAGGCCACAAGGCAGGAAATTACGGACTATGTCGAAAACCTCTAAGACGATCGTACGCCGTGAGGCTGCTGCGCCCCAGCTGTCACGTGCTGACGCTTTGGCGTTGGCCAAAAAGGCGCTTGCCGCGATGACCGACGAAGAAGATGCCAAGATCACCGCTGCGGCCGAAGCCGATCCGGATGCTCAGCCAACCGATGCCGTTTCGCGCCGCAAGGTTGGCCGGCCGCCGCTTGCCCGGCCCAAACGTGCCGTACAGCTACGCCTCGACGCCGACGTTCTCGACCGCTTCAAGGCCGCTGGCGATGGCTGGCAGACCCGCATGAACGAAGTGCTGCGCAAGGCGGTCGGCCTGTAATCCTGTGACGACGCTCGCGCGCTACCTGGCCTTCAGCGCCTGCGCGATGTCCTCGAGCAGATCGTCGGTGTCCTCCAGGCCGACCGAAAGCCTGAGCGTGCCCGGCCCGATGCCGAGCTCGGCGCGCGCCTCGTCGCTGAGGTTCTTGTGCGTCGTCGTCGCCGGGTGGGTGATCAGGCTCTTGGCGTCACCGAGATTGTTGGAGATCAAGACGATGTCGAGCGCGTTCTGCAAGGCGAAGGCCGCCTGCTTGCCGCCCTTGACGTCGAGACAGATCAGTGTCGAGCCGCCCGACATCTGCTTCTTGACGATGTCGGCCTGCGGATGGTCGGCGCGGCCGGGATAGATGACGCGGGCGATTTCCGGCCGCTCGGCCAGGAAATCCGCGATCCGGCCGGCACTTTCCGTCTGCTGGCGCACGCGCAGCGGCAGCGTTTCCAGGCCTTTCAGCAGCGTCCAGGCGTTGAAGGGTGACAGGCTTGGGCCAGTATGGCGGAAATAGTCGTGCAGGTTCTCGTCGATCCACTTCTTGTCCGACAGGATGACGCCGCCGAGACAGCGCCCCTGGCCGTCTATGTGCTTGGTCGCCGAATAGACGACGATATGGGCGCCGAGCTGCAAGGGCTTCTGCTGCAGGGGCGTGGCGAAGACATTGTCGACGATCAGCCTTGCGCCGATCGAATTGGCAAGCGAAGCGACAGCGGCGATATCGACCACTTCCAGCGTCGGATTGGTCGGGCTTTCCAGGAAGAACAGCTTGGTGTTCGGCTTGACCGCCTTTTCCCAGTTGGCGATGTCGGTGCCGTCGACCAGCGTCGCCTCGATGCCGTATCTCGGCGCCAGCGTCTCGACCACCCAGCGGCAGGAGCCGAACAGCGCACGTGCCGCCACGATATGGTCGCCGGCCTTGGCGCTGCACAGAAGGGCGGCCGTCACCGCCGCCATGCCCGACGCGGTGGCGCGCGCGTCTTCGGCGCCTTCCAGGGCGCACATGCGTTTTTCGAACATGTCGACGGTCGGATTGGCGTAGCGCGAATAGATGAAGCCCGGTTCCTCACCCTTGAAACGGGCTTCGGCGGCCTGCGCCGTTTCGTAGACATAGCCCTGGGTGAGGTAGATCGCTTCCGACGTTTCGCCGAAACCGGAACGCAGCGTTCCGCTGTGCACGAGTGCCGTCTGAGGCTTCCAGTTGTGCTTCTTGGTGCTCATCGCTTTTCTTCCAGACACAAAAAAACCGGCCGCGAAAGTCGCAACCGGTCCATACGGCCTTGCGGCCCGACGGTCCTTTAGCGACTTGTTTAACGTGGCTGCAAGCCGACCGGCCAAATCACCACGGGATAACGACCCTTTAGACCCGCGCCACGCTTGCGTCAATTGCCGGCTTCATTAAGAGGTTTGTACCAAGCAGGTTCCGCAAAAGTGTTCCACGGTTTTGCGACCAGAACCTGCGACAAGAAAAACGTCTGACCTAGGAGCGGAGCCTTGCGGCAGACAGGCATTCTTCCCGATCAGGACATATCGGCGCTGTTCCAGTCCGGCGCGCTGAAGTCGGCGCGTGCGCTCGACGCCGACCAGATCCAGCCGGCCAGTCTCGACCTCAGGCTCGGCGACAAGGCCTGGCGGGTGCGGGCCTCCTTCCTGCCCGGCCCCAACCACAAGGTCTCGGAAAAGCTCGACCGGCTGCAGCTGCACGAGATCAGTCTTGCCGAGGGCGCGGTGCTGGAGACCGGCTGCGTCTATAT
>NZ_RZRK01000771.1:0-2879 GCF_003997835.1 Mesorhizobium sp. M7A.F.Ca.CA.004.12.1.1 | reverse complement strand
GGCGGCAGCTCGGAAGGCGGCGGCGGCGGCGGTTCGGCCGCCGGCGGCTCTGGTTCCGGCGGCGCAGTAGGTTCCAGCGCCGGCGGGGCGGCGGCCGGAGGGGCCGGCGTGTTCAGCGTCGAGCGCAGGTACCAGTTCTCCTCGCTGCCGGCGCTGACGCCGCCCTTGAACAGATAATATTCAAAGGCACCGGCGGCGACCGGGGCGTCGAGCGCGAATGTCGTGGCGCCCGAGGTGGCGCCGTTGATTGCCTGGACGACCATGATGCCGTCCTGCGTGGTCGCAGCCCCCGCGCCGCCGAGATTGACCACGGAGATCCCGGTCGAACCGGAAGCCGTTCCGCTCGACAGGACCAACTTGTCGGATGCGGAGGAATCGTCACCGAGCTCGGTCTGGATAAGCAGCAGGCCACCCAGGCCGACATAGTTGCCCGAAATCGTCAGGCTGTCGGTGGCACCGGTGCTGCCATTGGTCAGGTCGATGCGGCCGGCATTGGTGACCTGCGCCAGCGGGCCCGCCGTAAAGGCCTGGATCGCCGTGTTGAAGCCGCCGCCATAAAGCGTGCTCGCGGCATCGACACTGAGCGAACCTGTGCCGGTGCCGCTATCGCCGAGCACCAGATTGCTGTCCATCGTCAGCTCGGTGTCGTTGGTGGCGTCGATGCTCTCCCAGTTCTGGAGCCGGCTGACCCCATCCAGTTTGACGTTGTCCAGTGTCAGCGCGTCGGTACCGAGGCCGCCTGATATGGCATCCGTGGCACCGAGATTGGCGTTGGTGAGGTTGCTGAGCCTGGCGGTGTCGTTGTCGCCGCCGAGATCGACGGCGCCATAGATGATGCCGCCACCGTTCCAGACGAAATCGTCGGCGCCAAAACTCATCAGTATATCGCCACCGACCGTGCCCCCGGTGATCGTGACACTGTCATTGCCGCCGCTGACGCTGATGTTGCCGCCGATGGTGCCGCCCGACAGGATGATCGTGTCCTTGTCGAAGCCGGTGACGAGGTTGCGGTCGATGGTGCCGCCGGACATGTTGAAGTAATTCTGGTCGAGCTTCATGTTGACGCGGCCGATGCGGCCACCGGTCATCACGGCGCGGTCGCCATCGTCGAAGAAATCGACGATGCGTCCGCCGGTCATGGTGAAGGTGTCGAGGCCGTCGCCCTGGTTGAGCGAGCCGATCTGGCCGCCGCTCATGTTGAAGTCGTCGATGCCGGCGCCCTGCTGGACATTGCCGGCGACGGTCCCCGCGCCAATGGTGAAAAAATCCGTGCCGCCACCCTGATCGACGGTGCCGGTGATGGTGCCGGACTGCATGTCGATGCGGTCCGTGCCGACGCCAAAGCTGACATTGCCTGATATCTGCCCGGTGCCGCCGGCAGGAAAATTGAGCGTGTTGTCGCCATCGGCATCGGTGAGGCTGCCGCCAGAGTCGCCGCTATCGCAGGTGTAGACGGTGTTTCCAGCGGATGGACCCAGCACGCATGCGGCAAACGCGGCGGAGTTGGGCAGCAACGCAAAAGCTGTAGTTGAGAAGATGCTAATAAGCCACGGGTGTAGCGGCTGCGGCTTTCGCCGGAGCGAAGCAACTGCCACCTGAGCATCCCCCGAACGACTGTTCGGAGGCGAGTTCTTCATATGCCGCATCGCGTCCCCCCTCGATTCGCGATTCCAGCCCCCGCCAGCCGCCGTAATGAAGACACAATTCATTCGATTTTACAAAGCCTAATCTGCCCCGCATGGTTGCTAAACTGCAAAGACTACTGAAATGATCTGGCGTAGCGCGCGGTTGGCGTGTCCGTGGCCCATGCTTTAGGATCGGTTTGGGCCGAAGGATCGAGGCCCTGTCACGAATCGATGAAAGGACATCGCATGGCAACCAGGGACGTATTCGGCCTGGCGCTTTCGGGCGCGACGGCGGCGGGATCCACCCCCTACAGCCAGGCGGTGCGTGAACTGCAGTGCTTCATCGGCGACCCCGTAGCCTCCGTCGACCGCGCCATCGCGGAAGATCCCGGCTTCGTCATGGCGCATGTCTTCAAGGGCTATCTGTTCGGCCTCGCCACCGAGCGGGAGGCGACAGCGGTGGCCAAGGCTTGCCATGAGGCGTCACTGCCGCTTGCCGCGACCACGCGCGAGCGGGCGCATGTCACAGCCCTGGGTCATCTCGCCAACGGACGCTGGCATCAAGCCAGCCGCATTCTCGAGGACATCACCATCGAGACCCCGCGCGACGGGCTGGCGCTGCAGGTCGGCCACCAGATCGATTTCTTCACCGGCAATGCACGCATGCTGCGCGACCGCATCGCACGCGCCCTGCCGTCCTGGCAAAGCGGCATGCCCGGCTACCACGCCATGCTCGGCATGCACGCCTTCGGGCTGGAGGAAATGGGTGACTATGTGAGGGCCGAGCAGCTTGGCCGCGCGGCGGTCGACATCGAGCCGCGCGACGGCTGGGCGCAGCATGCCGTCGCCCATGTTATGGAGATGCAGAGCCGGCAAAGGGATGGCATCGCCTGGATGCAGGCCAACCCGGAAGCGTGGACAAGGGAGAGTTTCCTGCAGGTCCACAATTGGTGGCACCTGGCGCTGTTCCACTATGATCTCGGCGAGACCGACGCGGTGCTGGCCCTCTATGACGGCCCCATTTACAGCGTGCAATCGACGATGGCGCTCAACATGGTCGATGCCTCGGCAGTCCTGTGGCGGCTCGCCCTCGGCGGCGTCGATGTCGGCGACCGCTGGGCGGCGCTCGCCGCCAATTGGCATAAGGCCGGCGCCGGCAATTATGCCTTCAACGATGCCCACGCGATGATGGCCTTTGTCGGTGCAGGGTTAGATGCGCCGGCCCTCGCTTTGCTTGAGGCTCAGCGCGAGGCC
>NZ_RZRK01000770.1:0-2891 GCF_003997835.1 Mesorhizobium sp. M7A.F.Ca.CA.004.12.1.1 | reverse complement strand
GACAGCCGCAGGATCGAGCAGAGCCAGGAAGAACCGTCGCTCGCTGAACTGGCTGATGCCGCCGGCCGCAGCGCCGGTTATTTCCATCGTATCTTCAAGGCGGCCACCGGGCTGACACCGAAGGACTATGCCGCCGCGCACCGCGCAGCCAGGGTTCGTCAGGGCCTGGAAGACGGCGCCAGCGTGACGACGGCGATCTACGATGCCGGCTTCAATTCGAGCGGACGTTTTTATGAGAAATCCACTGGCATGCTCGGCATGACGCCGACGCGCTATCGCGCCGGCGGCGCCGATGAAGAGATCCGCTTCGCCGTCGGCGAGACCTCGCTCGGCACCATCCTGGTCGCGTCCAGTCAAAAGGGCGTCGCCTCGATCCTGCTCGGCGACGATCCTGACGCACTGGTGCGCGACCTGCAGGACCGTTTCCCCAGGGCACGGCTAATCGGCGGCGATCACGACTACGAGGCGCTGGTCGCCCGCGTCGTCGGTTTCGTCGAAGTTCCGGCGCTCGGTCTCGATTTGCCGCTCGACGTGCGCGGCACGGCGTTCCAGCAGCGCGTCTGGCAGGCCTTGCGCGACATCCCCGCCGGCCGCACGGTTTCCTATGCCGAGATCGCGCGGCGCATCGGCTCACCGAAGGCGACCCGCGCCATCGCCGCCGCCTGCGCCGCCAACAATCTTGCCGTCGCCATTCCCTGCCACCGCGTGACCCGCAGGGATGGCGCCCTGTCCGGCTACGCCTGGGGCGCGGAGCGCAAGCGCGCGCTGCTGGAGCGTGAGGCCGGCGAATCTGACAGCGCCTACCGATCCGCGCGGAGATGACGGCCAAGCATGCGCGCGATGGCAAGATCTCATGACAGCGTCACCAATCGGACAGCTCGCACCACCGCCGCCGGCAACCGCGCGAAGTCCCATGTCATGGCCGCCATCGGCGGGCTGGTCGATGAGGGTAAGGCTGAGTGGAACCACACCGCAACCGGCGACATCGAGCTGCGCCTGCTGAGCGGTGAAGTGTTCGTGCTCGGCGAGGTGTCGGTCACGCGTGTCGAATGAGCATGCTTGGCTGAAGTGCGGACGGTTCAAAATCAGCACTCTATGGCGCGCCCCTCTGTCCTACCGGACATCTCCCCCACAAGGAGGGAGATTGGCAGTTCCGGCGCCGGCTCTCGTCCTGCAACGTTGGAGATTGGCGAAGGCGGTGGTGACAGCCAATCTCCCCACCCGTGGGGGAGATGTCCGGTAGGACAGAGGAGGGCGCCATAGAGCACCTACCTTTGCGCCTTTCAGGCAGATTTGAATTTGAAAGCAAGCACCGGAGTGAGACACGGCCGACACCGTGGCTAGGGTTCAGCCACAAACAAAGGAGTGAAGGCAATGAACCTTATACAAACCACTATGCCGATGGCCGCCTGCAACGTCGCCGCCCTCGGCACCATCGCCTATGCCATCGGCGAATCCCCCATCGGCAAAATCCTGGCGGCGCGCAGCGATATCGGCGTCTGCGCCATCCTGATCGGCTCGGATGCCGACACACTGGAGCAGGATCTCGCCAACCGCTTCCCAGGCAAGATACTGGCCAAGGACGAGGCCGCACTGCGCGACGATCTCGCGGCAATCGCGCGCTTCATCGAAATGCCCGGCGTCGGCTTCGACCTGCCGCTCGACCTGCGCCACGGCACGCCATTCCAGCAGCGCGTGTGGGAGGCGCTCCGAGGCATCCCGTGCGGCGGCACCATCACCTACACCGCGCTCGCCCGGCATATCGGCCAGCCGAACGGCGCCCGCGCCGTGGCGACGGCCTGTGCGGCCAATGCAATCGCGCTGGGCATTCCCTGTCACCGTGTTGTCCGCGCCGCCGGCACGCTGTCGGGCTACCGCTGGGGCGTCGAGCGCAAGCGCGCCCTGCTCTACAAGGAGGCTACGATATGAATGCCCATGCCAAGGTTGCCGCATCGGCGGTTGAAGCTGCTCAGACACGTGTTGCTGATTACGACTGGCCCGCCCTTGCCGCCGAACTGGACGGCTTCGGCTGCGCGGTGATTGAAAAGCTGCTGTCGCCCGAAGAGTGCCGACAGATCGCCGACCTCTATCCCGAGGAGAAGCATTTCCGCAGCCACATCCATATGGCCAGGCACGGCTTCGGCAAGGGCGAGTACCGCTATTTCCGCTATCCCTTGCCCGACCTCCTGGGTGGCCTGCGCAGCGCGCTCTATCCCAGGCTGGCCGAGGTCGCCAATCGGTGGAACGAGCGCATGGGGCAGGCCATGCGCTATCCCACGACGCATGCCGCGTTTCTCGAGCAGTGCCATGCCGCCGGCCAGACACGGCCGACGCCGCTGCTGCTGCAATATGTGCCTGGCGACTTCAACTGCCTGCACCAGGATCTCTATGGCGATCTCGCCTTTCCGCTGCAGGTGGCGATCCTGCTCTCCGAACCGGGCCGGGATTTCACAGGCGGCGAGTTCGCGCTGACCGAGCAGCGCCCGCGCATGCAGAGCCGAGTCGAAGTGGTGCCGCTGCGGCAGGGCGACGCCGTTGTGTTCGCCGTCCACAACCGGCCGGTGCAGGGCACCAAAGGCAACTACCGCGTCAATCTGCGCCACGGCGTCAGCCGGCTGCGCTCAGGCATGCGCCACACGGTAGGGATTATTTTCCACGATGCGAAGTGAGCAGGGAGAAGATGGAGGTTCCCCTCACCCCGCCGGTGCATAACGGCTGACCACCATGCCGCAGGCATAGGCCTTCGAGCCGAGCAGCCGCAGGTTCCTAAAACCGCCCTGATCAAAAACCCGGCGGCCCGCCCCCAGCACCGCCGGGTTGACGAACAGCTGGAACTCGTCGACCAGCCCGGCCGCGATCAGCGCTGACGCGAAACCGGCGCCGCCGAACAC
>NZ_RZRK01000076.1:0-12688 GCF_003997835.1 Mesorhizobium sp. M7A.F.Ca.CA.004.12.1.1 | reverse complement strand
CTCCGAAGCTTGGGGTCGAAGATGTCGCGCAACGCCTCGCCGAGGAAGGTGAAGCCCAGAGTGGTTATGACGATAGGGATGCCACCGGCGACCACCAACCACACCGTTTTGTGGATATAACCGTAGCCGTCGCTGAGGATCGTTCCCCAGTCCGGTGTCGGCGGGCGCACACCCATGCCGAGGAAGCTCAGGCCTGCTTCCAGCGTGATGACCAGCGGCACATCCATGCTGACCAGGATCAGTAGCGGACCGATGACGTTGGGCAGCACGTGCACGGCGAGGATGCGCACGAGGCCGGCACCCATAGCGCGTTCTGCGGTGATGAATTCGCTTTCGCGCAGCGCGTGGGCCTGCGTGCGCACGACGCGCGCATAGATCGGCACCGACGTGACCGCGACGACGAAGATGACGCTGGCAAGGCTCGGTCCGAGCAGCGTCACCACCGCCAGCGCGAAGATGATGACCGGAAAGGAGCGGATGGTGTCGAAAACCAGCAGCAAAAGATTGTCCAGCCAGCGCGGGCCGAAGGCGGCGATGAGGCCGAGCACCAGCCCTAAGCTGAGCGAGGCGCTGAGCGAGACGAAGGCGACGAGCAGCGCAATCCTTCCGCCCATGACGACGCGCGAGAAAACGTCGCGGCCCAAGTGGTCGGTGCCGAGGAGAAAATCCAGGGACGGCGGCGCCAGCCGGGGACCGACCATGATCTTGATCGGATCGTAAGGTACGATCCAGGTGGCGAAGACCGCACTCGCCACCATCAGCACGACCAGCACGGCGCCCATCAGGCCGAGCGGCGACTTACGCAGTTGCAGCAGGAACATAGCGATCGCGCCCGGCGCACGGCTTTTATCCACCGTCTCGCGAATGACTTGAACTTCGGACACGTTACAAATTCTCGCGGATTCTTGGATCGAGCGCCGCGTTGATCAGGTCGGCGAGCGTCGTGGAGATGACGAATAAAACGGTGGTGACGAGGACCGTGCCCATGACGATCGGATAGTTGCGCGAATCCACCGACTTGACGATCAGTGCGCCGATACCCGGACGGGCGAACACCACCTCGACGAAAACGGCCGCCGAGAGCAGATGCGCCATGCCGACGCCGATGATCGTCACCGTCGGCAGGATGGCCAGCGGCAGCGCGTAGCGCGCGACGATGCGTCGCTCCGAAAGACCGAAGGAGCGCGCCATGCGGATGTGGTTCTCGCCGAGGATCTCCAGCATGGAGGCGCGCACGATGCGCGAGATGTAGCCGACCCAGCCGATGCCGATGACGAAGGCCGGCAGGATGAGGTGAACGAGCCCACCGCGGAAGCCAGAGCCGGCGCCGATGGCGGGCAGCCAGCGCAGGCCGACCGAAAAGATCAGCAGCGCATAGATCGCCATGACGAAGGACGGAATGGCAATCGTGCCGACCGCGAACACGCCCACGAGCTTGTCGATCACGGAGTTGCGGTGCATCGCCGAATAGCAACCGAGCGGCACGCCGACGAAAACGGCCCAGGCGATCGATACTAGGATCAGCTCGATCGTATAGGGCAATTGCTCGAAGACGATGGCGCTGACCGGGCGCTGTGTGAAAACGTCGGTGCCGAGATTGCCGTGCAGCAACCCCCCGAAGAAGGAGACGATCTGCACGGGCAGCGGCTTGTCGAGGCCCATCTGCTCATGCAACTGGGCTTTCAGCTCAGGCGTCGCACGCGGCCCGAGCAGGACGGCTGCGGGATCGCCCGGAACGGCCTGGATCATCAGAAACAGCAGCGTCACTGCGACCACGATGATCGCGGCCGCCAGGGCGGTACGCTTGGCAAGGTATAGCCACATATCCTGATCCAGCCCTTCCCGGCGATCGCCGCGCTATGCCGATTTCGGCTCGAAACCGAGATAGAGCGGCCGCCCGTCGGGGCGCGTGTCGGCCTCGAGCTCGGTCGTCCGATACATGATGGGCGATCCCTCATGGGTGAGGAAGCGGTAGGAGCCGGAATCCTCCATGATGTCCTGCATCTCATAATACATCTTGGCCCGTTCCTGCGGGTCTTCGACGGTCACCGCCTTGGCGTTGAGTTCGTCGAAGCGTTCGCTGCGGAAGCGCTCCCAGTTCCAGACCCCCACCTGGTCTCGCACGAAGAAGGTGGTGGCGTAGTAGGGATCCGGCACCATCGAGAAGCGCTGCACGATCAGCTGCATGTCCTTCCAGCGCTCGCCTTCCGATTCCATGCCTATGGTCCAGAAAGAGCCGGAATCCTGAACATTGACCTCGACCGTGATGCCGATCTGCGACAACTGCGCCTGGACCATTTCCGCGATCGTTGAAAAGGTGGTCACGTTGAGCGCATCAATGGTGAGGCTGAGTTCGGTGATGCCGGCCTTGGCGAGATACTCCTTGGCTTTTTCGAGATCGCCTTCCGGCGGTACCAGTGCCTTTTCCCGATGCCCGACCAGACCCGGAGCAATGAGGCCGGTGGCGACCTGCGCCTGGCCCGAATAGGCCGCATCCATGATCTGCGGCACGTTGATCGCCCATTGGATTGCCTTGCGGACATTGACATCCTTCAGCTTCGGGTGATCCGAATTCATGCCGATATAGACGTAATAGAGCGAGGGTTTCTCCTCGATCTTGGTGTTCTCGGGCGGGCTGCCCTTCAACGTGGCCAGCGAATCGAGGCTGAAATCAGTGAAGTCGATGTCGCCGGCCTGATAGGCGCGCTCAGCGGTCTTGATGTCGCTCATCGGCAGGATATGGATTTCGTCGAAGCCCGGCTTCGGACCCTTCCATTCGGGATTGCGGGTCAACAGGACGAGTTGGTTCGGCTTCCAGTCCGACAGCATGTACGGACCTGAAAAGCAGGGCGGCTTCATGCCGAAATCGCCGCCGTCGGCAACTGCCTTCGTCACCGCTTTTTTCGAGACGATGTGGCCGCAACCATAGGGCAGCGTGATGTTCCAGAGCGGCACGAACGGGGTCTTGAGCACGATGACGCCAGTATGGTCGTCCTCGATGTCGACGCGGTCGAGCGGACCCCAGTCACCCTTGACCGGAGAGTTGTGCTGGATAACGCGCTCAAACGAGAACTTTACGTCCTCAGTTGTCATTTCGCCGAAGTCGCCAGTGAAGTTGATGCCCTTCTTCAGGCGGAAGCGGATGTGCGTCGGATCGATCTGCTCGACGGATTCGGCAGCTTCCAGCTCCCAGCCCCACTCCGAACCCGGCTTGTATCGGGTGAGCTTGGTGTAGATGCAGTTCATGACATCGACATTGTAGGCGTTCTGGTAGAAGCCGGGATCGAGCTTGTCGATGTCCGAATAGGCGCGGGCCTTGAGCACCTTGCCTTCGGCTGCCCATACGGCCTGCGACAGAGGCAGGCCGGAGGCGATGATCCCCGCGCCGAGACCGGCGCCGGCCTGCAGGAAATGCCTGCGGTTCAATGTTATTTCAGTCACGCTCTTTTCAGTCACAGTTGCGTTCCCCTTTCAACCCGAGCGGGCTTCCGGACGACTGCCGGTTCGCTCTTTTTTGGTGCCGCGCCGCCCGACGGGCCACGAGTTCGGACGGTGCATTCTTCAGTTCAGCCGGCTAACCGGTCAATTTCGCTGCCGACGCAGATGTAAGCGATACTAGCGTCAGTTCGCGAATGTCACAGCAGGCGACGCTCTATTGCCTCGGCCCATTTGTGCTCATGGACGAGAGCCTCGCCTTCCCACGCCTGCAAGTTCGCCTCGATGTGGAAATGCGAAGACGTTGCGGTCATGGTGGTCTCGGTCACCGAGTGCATGCGCCAGTCGGCGCGTGAGAATTCGAACTCCCATTTGGCCTCGGCCTTGACCGATCCGAAATCGTCGCTGCGGAAGGAATAGCGTTCGTGGCCGAGCGAGGTGATGGTGAGGTCGTTGTCGACCATGCGATAGGTGCCGGCGCCCTCGCCGATCTCAACGACGGTCGAAGCGTCTGCCAGATTTTCCGTTATCGTCCAACCCTTTTGCGGCTTTGAGATCGTCTCCACCCCGTAAGGGCGGCGCCCCTTCGGGTTCGGCAAAAGGCGCCGGTTCCGGATCTCTGGCGCCTCCGACGCGAACCGGAAGTTCAAGTCGGCAATCCGCCGGGTGGACGGTAAGCGTGACCGGCTCGGGCGAAGGCCATGCGACCGGGAAATAGTTGGTCGAGATGGACAGCCGAATGCGATGGCCGACCCGGAAGCGCTGCGCCACATGCTTGAGCGGCACCGAAGCGCGATAGCGCGTGCCCGTTTCGAGTGGTTCAGGGTTTTCATGCCCGTCGCGATGCGTCAGGTTGAGAAGGCCGTAGCTGACGCGCGTTACCGCGCCGCCGGGCGAGACATCGCAAAGCCGTACTGCCACCATGGCGACCGGCCTGTCGCTTTCGAAGGCAAGGTCGAATATGGCGTCGCCGGCGATCTCGAGATTCTGCGCCAGCACCTCGGTTTCGTAGACAAGGCTGCCGGCGTCGTCGCCGCGCTGGTCCGCCGGCTGGTCGCCGGGCGTGGCGTAGGAGCACCATTTGCCGCCGCGCAGGCCGACCCACAAGGGCGAACGGATCGCTTGCCTTCCAGACGCATGATCTGCCTGGCGTGCGGACAGGCGCCCATTGCCGGAAAGGAAGAAAGACTGCCGCTCGACATTCGGCGACGGCCATGCCGGCTCCGTCACCCAGCGTCCGGCCCGCAATTCATAGGAGGTTTGCGGCGGGGCGCTGTCCTGCACGAACAGGCGCAGCATCGGTTCGCCCATAATGCCGGTGTCGCGGCCCTTCAGCCAGTGATCCCACCAGCGGACGCATTCCTGGAGGAAGCCGATGGCGGGACCGGGCTTGCCGATATGCGGATAGGTGTGCGCCCACGGCCCGACCAGCCCCTTGCGCGGACCCTGCAGCTTTTCCATGAGGCGGAAGACGGAGCGGCAATAGCCGTCGGCCCAACCGCTGACGGCATAGACCGGACAGGCGATCGCGTCGAAATCCTCGCAGACCGAGCCGTGCCTCCAGAATTCGTCGCGGTGCTGGTGCTCCAGCCAGTTCTTCAGCCACAACCCGCTTTCCTTCAGCCGGCTGTGCCATAAAGCACGCCAGTTGTCCGGCTTGTTGCGGGGATCCGGCGGCAGCGTGTTGCGGCCGAACATGATCGCGGCCCAGGAGAGATTGTCGATAAGCAGCGTGCCGCCCATGTGGTGGACGTCGTCGGCGTAGCGGTCGTCGGTCGAGGCGCAACTGATCACCGCCTTCAGCGCCGGCGGACGCATGGCGGCGATCTGCAGCCCGTTGAAACCGCCCCAGGAGATGCCGATCATGCCAACCTTGCCGTCGCACCAGGGCTGGGTCGCCAGCCATTCGATGACCGAGCAGCCGTCGTCCAGCTCCTGCTGGAGATATTCGTCGAGCATCAGCCCTTCGGAATCGCCGGTTCCGCGCAGGTCGACGCGCACCACTGCGTAGCCGTGGCCAGCTACGTAGGGATGCATGACGACATCGCGCGCGGCGGTCAGATCGTTCTTGCGATAGGGGATATATTCCAGGATTGCCGGCACCGGCTTTTGTTCAGCACCCTCGGGAAGCCACATGCGCGCCGCAAGCCGGCAACCGTCCGGCATCGGGATCTCGAAATGGTCGACCGAGCGGATCGGATGGGGGAAGTTGGACACTGTGCGCAAGGTGAGGCCCTCTGTTTGGCGGGCGCCACCTTGGGCAAATCGGCAGTGTCGCACAATTTCGCGACCCTTCGCGACTTGACACTGTTCTGGCGTCAGTATGCATTAGATCCATGCAGACCGAACCGCTTCCCCAGAACCTCGCCTTCCTGTGCAGCTATTATCCGTCGATCGCCGCCGTGTGTCGGCGCCTGCAGATCAACCGCCAGCAGTTCAACAAATATCTGAGCGGCCAGACCTGGCCGTCACGCCGCAACATGCGCAAGATCTGCGATTTCTTCGGCGTGACCGAAGGCGAGCTTTTGATGGACCAGCAGCGCTTTGCCGAGATCGTCGGCCTGCGCCGCCGCCCGCTCGGCGTCCACGCGCCGTCGGACCTGCTGGTGCACATGGAGCAGCTCTATCAGCGGTCCGGCGATCTCGGGCGCTATGTCGGCTACTATTTCCGCTATTTCTACTCGTTCGGCTATGCCGGCAAGATCATCAAATGCCTCGTCGTGATCTATGAAAAGGACGGCCGCTATTTCTGGAAATGCATGGAAAGGCTCGTCCATTTCGGCAAATATGGCGTGAAGACCTCGAAATATTCGGCCGCGCTGCTGCTGCTCGGCGATCGCATATTCGCGCTCGAATCCGAAATCCTGCTCAAAACCAGCATCACCCAGGTGATCCTCTATCCGAGCTACCAGACGAGCGTCGCCTATCTGGTCGGCATCCAGACGGGCATGCCCCTTTTACGGGGGCGGAGACCCGCAGCCTCGGTCGTGCTTCTGGAATATCTCGGCCGCTCCGTCGACCAGCGCAAGGCGCTGCGGGCCTGCGGCCTATTCGACGAAACCGACCCCGCCATCGATGCTGGCATCCGCGCCATGATCACCAACCGGATACCGGCGGGCACATTCGTGCTTGAAACCGAGGAGGTGTAGCCGGCTCCCCGGTTATATTGCCCGCTCCACGCCGCACCAGCCGGCGGCGAACAGCGCGATCGTCTTCGTCACCCGGCGCAGCGACGACAGGCTGACGCGCTCGTCAATGCCATGAATATTCTCCGAAACCGGTCCATAGACCAGCGCCGGTATATTCGCATGGACGGCGAAGAGCGCCGCGTCGAGATAACAGGTCATGACGTAGGAACGCATCTCACCGCCATGCGCCAGACCGTGTGCTTCCTGCAGAACCTGTCCGGCGGAGCAGTGCGGCCGCATGCGGTAGCCGGTCTGCATGACGCCGATCCACTCGACCTTCGGATTTGCCTTGGCGAGCCGCGGATCCGCACTTGCCGTATCGGCGACGAAGGCTTCGAACGCGGCGGCGCGCTGCCTGGGATCGTCGCCAGGATAGAAGCCGATCCGGCCCTCGAAGGAGCAGGCGAAAGGGACCGAGGCCAGCCACTCGCCGCCGGAGATGGTGCCGATGTTGAGCGATGCGGGATTGGCGATCTCCTCGAAACCGGGATGGCGCGCGCGTTCGTCGTTCCACTTGGCCGCAAGACGCTGCAGGTGGCCGATCAGGCCGAGCCCGGCATCGATGGCGCTGACGCCGGACTCTGCTTCCCTCGGATGTGCGGGCACGCCATGGACGGTGATGCGGAATTTGATGACGCCGGAATTGGCCGAAACCAGCTGTTCGTCGGTAGGTTCCGGAATCAGCACCGCATCGGCGGTGCAGCCACGGGCGATTGCGGCGGCCGCGCCGTTGCCCGTCACCTCCTCGTCGAGCACCGACTGCACCTGCACCGGCGCGGTCAGGCGGTAGCCGGCCTTCTCGATCGCGTCGAGAGCGAAGATGTTGGCGATGAGCCCGGCCTTCATGTCGCCGGCGCCGCGGCCGTAGAGCCAATCGCCGTCGCGGGTGGCGGAAAACGGCGGATAGCGCCAATGTGACGGGTCCGCCGTCGGCACGACGTCGACATGGGCGTTCAGGGCCAGCGAGCGGCCGACTTGCGAAGCCGGCGTCTTCCTGCCGACCACGTTGAACGCGCCGGCATAGTCGATCGTCGCCGGCGAGAAGGCCGGATGATTGGCCATCGCCCGCATATCGATGCCGAACCGTTCCACCGCATAGCCGCGTTCGGCGAGCGCTGAGGCGACGATCTCCTGCGCGGCGCCTTCCTGCCCGCGCAGCGAAGGCGCGCGGACGAGCCGCTGTAACAGTTCGACCTGGCTTTCAAAATTGTCATCGACCGCGCGGGCGATGTGATCTGGATCGGGGAATGAGGATTTCATGACTAGCCTTCCTGACTGAACCGGCGGGGAGAAGTCGCGCGTCTCTCTTGCCCAGCCGGCACTGTCAATGGCCGTTCTGGCCGGCAGCATAGGTGCAACAGGAACCGTTGCCCGAGATAAGCGGGCCGGCGAGCCGGACGCCGCGTTGCCGGACGCATTTGCTCTCCATGCCGCGCCCTCCCAGCTATGCCGGACAGAGGGCCTTGCGCAGGGCCTCGACGAACTGCTTCAGCGGCGGGGGTGGGCCGACGTTGTATTTCCAGTTGGTCAGTCCGATGGTCAGCGAATCCTCGTAGCTCTGGCCGCGAAGATAGGTGACCAGCTTGTCGAGATCGATGATGCCGTCGCCCCAGGCAAGATGGCTGCCGCCGGCATCCGAGTCGGTGAAATGCACATGTGCGACGCGGCCGGCGACATGGGTGAAATTATCTTCGGGCCGTTCATGCGTCATCACCGCGCCGGCCACGTCATAGACGGAACGCTATACGCGTTCATGTGGCAACAACTCGAACGAGAGGCGAGCTAAGCTGAAGGCCTCATGAAGTAAAGTTACGCATCAGGTTTCAGAGAAACGTTGACACCCTGACGGTTTAATTCAAAACCTCGACCTAAAGGGAGATATTCAATGGCTCGCCATCCGTCGCAAGAAAATCGCATATCACAACCTAATGATGACACGGTCATCCCAGGCGTCAAGCGCAATGCACAAGATGTCATTGGGCTCATTGTCGACCAGCAGTCACAGTTCTCCAAAACAAACCGCCGGATTGCGCACGCGATTTTGAGCGAGCCGCATAGCTTTGCCGAAAAGCCTATCGAGGAACTCACCACTTGGCTCAATGTATCGGCGCCAACCATCACACGGTTTTCGCGCATGCTGGGATGTGACGGTCTAAAGGATCTCAAGCTCAAGATCATGGGGTCGGTGCGCGTCGGCATCCGTTATCTCGAACCCCAGACGCCGCCCGGATCCATCGCCGAAGTTGCGGAGCGCGTCAGCAAACGGGCGCAGAAAACCATTGCGGACATGCATCACAACGTCGACCTCGAACGCGCCCAGGCGGTCGTCGACAAGATCAGCGTCTGCCACACGCTCTACGCATTCGGAAGTGGCGGTGTCTCCTCATGGCTTATCGAGGAGATCCAGAACCGCTTTTTCCGGTTGGGTATACGCGTAATCCCCTGTAACGATCACCAGATGCAGTTCATGCTTGCAACAGCTGTTGAACGCACGGACGTCGTGATCTGCTGTTCGCTCACGGGCGCCAATGTCGAGCTCGAGAAGGCTGTAACCGTCGCTCGCGAGTACGGAGCGACAACCATCGCCCTGACACCGAGCGGAACCCCCCTGGCTTTCGCTGTGGACGAACTCCTGCCGATCGACTGCCTCCCGGACGAAGACATTCTGACGCCGGCGTCAATCCGCTACGCCTACATGATCGCAATCGACATCATATCCTACGGCGTCGCCATCGCACGCAAGGACGCGGGCCGGGAAAAGCTTCGCCGCCTCAAGCAGCAACTGGCGATCGCACGCGATGCGGCCCAGACACAACCCTTGTGCGACTGAGCCGGAAGATGTCAACTTTTTTGCTTTTTTGATCAAAAAATAGATCAAAAACTGACAAAATGCTCCGGACCAACGAAAAATGACACGGAAATGAAAATTTTGTTGGACAGCTAAAAATTTTTGCGCATAGTTACCCCACAGCAAGAGCTTAACCGGCCTTACAGTTTGTCTTCTAGGCCGGAGATACTGAAAGTCATCTGCCGGCACAGCCGGTCGGCCGAAATCAAAAAAAGCTATCATAATGGGGAACTAGCATGATTTCTTCGCTGGAACGACACCTGCTGTCCAGAAGACAGATACTACAAGGCGCTGCGGGACTATCCGCTGCCGCGATGATTGGGTCTCGCGCCTTCGCGGCACCCTCCACGCCGATCAGCTTCGTCGGCTGGCAATACCAGCCGCAGATCGTCGAAGAGAACGTCAAGACGTTCATGAAACTCTATGATGAGAACGTGAATTACGAGCTCGTATCGGGCGATTACCACCCTGTGGCGGAAACGAAGCTCACCGGCGGTCAGCATATCGACATGCTGTATTCCGAAGAGAACTACATCGCCCGCTGGCACGCGGCCAACTGGATCCGTGACATCGAGAGCCTTCCGGGCGTTGCCGATATCAAGGCCGGCATGTTCCCGGTCAGTGTCGAGTCGCTTTCGCTGCCCAACGGCGGGGCCCTGTGCGGGCTCCCCTACTACGCCGGCTACAACACCTTCCTCTACAACGAGGAGCATCTCAAAAAGGCCGGGGTTCAGGTACCGGAAACCTGGGATGCCGTTCTTGATGTCTGCCGCAAACTCAAGAAGGACGGCATATCCGACGCGCCCTTTCACGCAATGTGGCAGCAACAATGGCCAAACATGTCCTGGTATATGTTCGCGGCTTGGTATTCCGAGGGCGCCAAGGTCTTCGATGCCGACGGAAACTTCGTCGATGAGCCGGCCTTGCGCAAGATCCTCGAAATCAACCAGACCTTCTACAAGGAGAAGCTGGTCGTCGAAGACATCATGACCTTGCCCGGCGAAGGTGTGCCCAGCTATGCCTCCGGCCGTCACACGTTCATGGTCGTCCATGACTACAACCACAAGGTCGCCAACGATCCCGCCGTTTCCAAGATCGCGGGAAAGGTGCGCAACGCGATCATGCCGGGCGCGACCCGCTCGACCATGGCCTGGACGGCGGCCTATCTGATGGGCGCCCAGCCCGTCGATGAGGAGCGCGTGTGGAACCTGCTCCAGTTCTTCGGCGGCAAAGCCAAGGATGGCCAGTATCATGTGATCAAGCGCTGGGCTCTCGAGTTCGGTCTCGGCTCGGGCTACAAGGCGGTCATGCAGGATCCGGAGATCGTCGCCAGTTTCTCGAAATGGCGCGACCTTGACATTTCGGCCAAGCAGCTCGGCATGGCGACGTCACGCGCGATCGGCAAGGCGATCTGGTTCCCGGAATGGGATATGTTCATGATGCAGCAGGTCCAGGAATATATCCGCTCAGGCAGCTCGACCGACGAGTTGGTGACAGCGCTTGCGGCCAAGGCTTCCGAGCTCAAGGCCCAATATCAGTAAGACATGACGCAACAGCCGGTCATCGGGGCCGGCTGTTGCGTCCGCACCAACCTCCAACACATCGCCAGACGCGGCATTGTCGGCGATCTGGCCCAGATGATGCGCGAGGACGCCATGACGATGACATTGCCGTCGCAAGGAGCCGAGCCGCTGGCGCGCGAACGCCGGCGCAGGATGAGCCTTCCGGCTTTTGCCTATCTCTCCGTCGCCCCGACGCTGATCCTGATGATCCTGATCGTCGGCCTGCCGCTCCTCTACAGTCTGTACTTGTCCTTCAACATCACCAATCCGATCACCAAGCGATGGATTTTCGTGGGCTTCGCCAATTATGCGAAGATCTTCCAGAATCAAGGCTTCTGGTATGCGCTCGGCCGCACGCTTTACTTCTCCACGATTGCGGTCATCGGGACGACCGTACTGGGAACACTGATCGCGCTCGTCTTGAATCAGCGTTTTGCCGGCCGCGGCTTCCTGCGCAGTATCGTCCTCGTTCCCTGGGCCATGGCGCCCGTGTCTATCGGGGTGCTGTGGTCCTTCATCTATGCCGGCAATTTCGGTCTGTTGAACGGCTTTCTCAACGACATAGGCCTCGGTTCATGGGGGCGGGCATGGTTTGGAGAGGGCTTCCGCGCCCTCAACCTCGTGGCGCTGACCCAGGTCTGGAACCAGACGCCGTTGACGACGCTGATGCTCCTTTCCAGCCTGCAATCCATGCCGGGCAACCTGCATCGCGCTGCCATTCTCGACGGCGCGGGACCGGTCAAGCGCTTTTTCGCGATCACTTTGCCTTGGCTCAAGTCGACGCTGCTGTTCTCCACCATCATCTCCACGATCAATGCGTTCCTGGCCTTCGACATCATCTGGATCATGACGCGCGGCGGTCCGGGCGCGGCGACCACCACACTGTCCTGGCTCGGCTACATGCAATCCTTTCAGTTCCTGAAGTTCGGCGAAGGGGCCGCTCTTCTTTACGTGCTGACGTTTCTCAGCCTTGCATTCGCCATCGCCTATTTTGCCTTCCTCAGCCCCAGGAAAGCCAGGACGACAGTGTCGGCTTTGGCGGCCCCAGGGCTGCTAACAGCCAGTTGCCCGCGGCCCGCCATGGTCGTTCTGCCGGAATGGAAGCCGAAAAGGCTGATGGGCCCGATCGCTGCACGCAACGCTGGCAAGATCCTGTTCGCGCTCGCCGTCGTTGCCATTTTCGTCTGGTCGTTCCTGCCTGTTGCGGCGCTGGTCCTGATAAGCCTATCGCCAGCCACCGACCTGATCCGCACGCCCCCCTCCATCGTGCCCTCGACGCTCACTTTCGACAACTATCGGGCGGTGCTCATGGCGCAAGGCACGACCAGCGTGCAGGCCGCGCGCGTGCCGTTGTCCCTGCTCAACAGTTTCGGCATCGGCATCGTCGTCTCCGTCGTCAATGTCGCGCTCGGCACCTTGGCTGGCTACGGTTTTGCCCGCTATGCTGGACATCGTTTCTTTGCCGTCAGCCTCTGGGCGCTTCTTCTGACGCGTATGGTTCCCGCACTGACGCTGGTTCTGCCGTTCTTCGTCATCTTCCGGACGCTCGGGCTCATCGACACCCATCTCGGTCTGGTGATCGCATATTCGACGATCCTGATGCCGCTTGCCGCCTGGATGATGAAGACCAGTTTCGAGACCGTTCCAATCAGCAT